>DATHHO010000124.1:0-20136 GCA_035317125.1 Puia sp. | reverse complement strand
TCATGGAATGGCTACCGCGGCCTTTACCGCAGTTGTATTCTCCCCAGGCAAAACAATTTGCATCGTTGTCGGGGAATGCCCGCATTCCAAAGCGTTCTTCGAGTCTTGTCCGGAGAGGCAGCTCTTTCCAGGATGGAATATTGAGAACGTCGTACACGATGCCGGAGCCGGAATCCACGAGGCCGGGCACTCCGATGCCGATCGCACAAATAGTGCATTGTATCGGCCCACTCATAGATATGAGTTCACCGATCAGCTCGTACAAGCTGCTGAGTACGACTTCTGAACTGGCTTTGTTGTCGATGGGTCTGGTGAGGATGGGAGAGATGACTGCGTTGTTGCGCACAAGGGCGCCGCGGAGCCAGGTTCCGCCCATATCGATGCCTATGAACATCTCTTCGCTCATGCGTCAGGGTTATGGTTACCGGCGGAAGGAAATGAGCCTCCCGGTTGTCCGGGGTTTGCACCATGATGGGTCAGGTACTGCGCCGCGGCTAAATCGAGGTAAACGGTGAGGCCGGGGTGATCGCGCAGCAGGGAGGCGGGGATCTCTTTTGTGATCTCTCCTTCGAGGACCTCTTTTATGATGGCCGCCTTATGCGCACCCGTGACCATCAAAAAAATATACCGGGCCTCCAGCAGATCGGCCAACCCGAGGGTGATGCCCAGCGAGAGGTCGATGTCACCCAGAAGATCGGTGTTGCTCAGATAATCGGTATCGAAGGGATAATCGGTGTTAAAGGGATTGGCCTGGCCCTGCGACTGGTTGAACCCCCTGAAATATTTCTGCCCTGCCTGCTGGGTGCTGGGATGGATGTCCGCAATATGCGAGCGTTGAGCCGGAGAAGAGCCCGGTTCGTTCATCGCCACATGCCCATTCAGCCCCAGGCCGAGTATGGCCAGGTCGATGCCGCCTTTTTCCCGGATGAAATTTTCCGCCGCGGAGCATTCCCCGTTGAGATCGGCGGCCCTGCCATCGAAGAACTGGATCCTTTCGTCCTTTATTCCCAAAGGCTGAAAGAATTGCTGATCGAGATGCCATCGGCAGCTGCCTTCATCCATTCCATTCATCCCACCCCATTCATCCAGACCGACAAAGGACCAGGAATCCATATTCAGCAATCCCTTGCGGGCCCTTGCCAGCAATTCACGGTAAAGCCCCGCGGGCGTATCTCCGGAGGCCGGACAAAGAAGAGGTGCGGCAAGAGGCGTCATCCACTGCATCAGGTCGTCTGCGGCCCGGAGGGCGAGGGCGTCTGGGGTGGCGGCTATTATTATGTTCACTACGAATATTTTAAAGTTTGCGAGAACAATTGTCATTCAGAATACGGTTAGTTCAATGCGCAGCTAATTTTACGGTACGCATCGGTCGGGCGCAATAGGCGGGGTTGGTCATAATTTCCGGATACGGATATCCTTGAACCAGATCTCATCGCCATGGTCCTGGAGGGCGATATGTCCCTGTCTGAAGGTGCCGAAGCCGGGCATGTCTTTGAACTTGCTGCCGGCGATGAGTTTTTTCCAGGCATCATCCCAGAGCCGGGTAGTAATGATCAGCGTATCATTAAGATAAAGCTTCAACAGGCTTTTGCTGGATACGATCTCGACCTTGTTCCATTCCATAGCCGGGCGTGCGGGATGGAGGGTGGCCGGGACCAGATCATAGAGCTCGCCGATGTCGTGCTTGAACGAATGACTATCTCCTCCCCCATTGATATCCAGCACCTGCATTTCCGGGCCGGTATTCCAGGTCTCTTTATACTTCGTGGTATCTTCCTGGACATAGAAAATGATCCCGCTGTTGCCTTTATGCGCAATCTTCCATTGTAACTGCAGATCGAAATCGGAAAACGCGTCGTCTGTCACCAGGTCGCCCCCGCCTTGCACCTGATAGCCCGCATGCCCATAGGGTTGCAGGTGCAGGGAACCGTCGGCCACTTGCCAGGCTTTACCGGGCGCGGGCTTTCCGTAAGAATGCCAGCCGTTCAGGGTCCTGCCATCGAAGAGGGAAATCCACGCAGCGGCGGTGCTGTCGGCGCTCCGGGCAGCGGCCAGTGCAGAATCAGCCTGGGATGTGGGGCCGGCTGAAGTTGCGGATGCGGAGCTGGCCGGATTATTACAGGAAGATAAGGAGGTGGTGGCCAGCACAACCGGGATGACCGCAACGATCAAAAATATCTTTCTCATAGATTACCTTTTTTCATTTCTTCCACCGCATGCGTCGCGGCCCTTGCCGTGAGCGCCATATATAAGATAGAAGGGCTTTGATTGGCGGTGCTGGTCATACATGCTCCGTCCGTCACGAATACATTGGAGCAGGCATGCAGCTGATTCCATTTATTGAGCAGCGAGGTCTTCGGGTCTTTGCCCATCCTGCAGCCGCCCATCTCGTGGATATCCCTTCCCGGGGGCCAGTGGTTGTCGTACTGACTGATGTTCTTTACGCCTGCGCTTTCCAGTGTTTGGGCGCTCTGTGTCAGAAAATCCTTCAGCAGCCGCTCATCGTTGTCATCATAATCCAGGCTGGTCACGAGCAGGGGTATTCCCCACTGGTCTTTTTTATCCGGGCTGAGACTGACCCTGTTGGTTTCCTTTGGCACCGTCTCGCCCTGCATATACATATAGACCGTCCATCCACCCGGCTCGGACATGGCCTCTTTATATTCAGCACCGATCTGGCCTGGCCCTTCTACAGGTCCGCGCCGGCGGGAAGCGCCCATAAAAGCCATATACCCTCCGACAAAATCCGTGTCCTGCCGGTGCAGGTTCCTGAAATTGGCCATCATCGATTCGGCGGGCTTGCGGCCATAATAATACTTATCCTCAAACCCGTCCACCGTCCCACCCGAAGATCCGCGGTAATTATGATGGCAGATATATTTTCCGAGCAGGCCGTTATCATTGCCAAGTCCGTTTGGAAAACGGGTGGAGGTCGAATTCAGCAGGATCAGGTTAGAGTTGAGCGTGGAGGCGTTCACAAAAATGATACGTGCAAAATAATCCGTGGACGCCTTTGTATTCGTATCGATGACCCGCACGCCCACCGCCTTGTTCTTCTTCTCATCGTAGATGATGGAATGTACGACGGAAAAAGGACGGATGGTGAGGTTGCCCGTATGCTCCGCCCATGGCAGGGTGGAGGAATTGGAACTGAAGTAACCGCCGAAGGGGCAGCCCCGCATACAGAGATCACGGGCCTGGCATTTTCCTCTGCCCTGTTGCAGATGGATCGGAGCGGGCTCGGTCAGTTGGGCCCAGCGACCCTGGATCATGAACCGGTCTTTATATTTTGTGCTTATTTTCTGTTGCATGTCCTTCTCCACGCAGTTGAAGGCAAAGGGAGGAAGATATTCCCCATCGGGCATGGACTCGAGACCGTCGCGGTTGCCGCAGATGCCCGAGAATAATTCCACATGCGAATACCAGGGTGCGATCTCCTCATAGCTGATGGGCCATTCTATACCATAACCATAACGCGCGGGAGCCGTGAATTCGAAAGGGCTCCAGCGCGGGCATGCACGTCCCCAGATGAGGGATTTGCCCCCCACCTGATAACCGCGGATCCAGTCGAACGGTTTATCCTGGACATAGGGATGGTCCTTGTCCTTTATAAAAAAATGCGCGGTGTCCTCCCCGAAGCCTGCGGCCGTCGTGATCAATGGATTTTCCTTGACGAAGGCCTGGGGCATGGCGCCTCTGTGCGGAAATTCCCATGAAGACATGGTGGCGGTAGGATAGTCTTTGAGATGGACGACATTTCTTCCTCTTTCGAGCACGAGGGTCTTCAGACCTTGCTCGCAGAGCTCTTTGGCAGCCCATCCCCCGCTGATGCCCGACCCGATCACAATAGCGTCGAAGCTGTTCGCGGGAATGCCTTTGGTATTGACATGTGGGGAATCTGTTGGCATAGCAATCGTTTCTTTGAGGAAAGCTACGAAAATTCGTCCTATACCCTCATATGATCCGGCAGCCAGCTCCTGACGGATCGCTTTATAGCGGAAGGGGTGAGCTGTTCTTTTACCGCCCGTTCGATGAGCATGGGAAATTCTTCATCGGACGCAAACCGGACGGCCGCCAGCTGTCCAAAGCTCAACTGCTGTTCCAGCGGTTCCAGCCTTTTACCGGTGAGGATAAAATAGCGCAGCCGCAATTCCAGGCGCACGATCCTGTTCTGATTGCCCAGCGCATAATGCTGGCGCAGCATAAAGGAAAGCCACATGAGGCAAAAGAACAGAAAGGCGATAGCGATCCATTCCATCTGTCCGTCCGGGCGCCTGTACGCTTGTACAGCGCTCATTATTGTGGCGGTCAGCAGGACGGGATAAAATACAAAATGATGCGGAGTATAGTACTTCGCGTGGTTGCTGTATTGCTGGGGCATGTTATCCGTTTTAGGTGCTCATGTGAAATCCAGACCGGGCCGTTGATCATATACCCAGGCTCCAGCCTTCGCGGTATGATCTTTTTACGAACTGGTTGGCGTCCTCAAAATTTGTCACCTTCATGTTCGGTCCGTCCCAGAGCAGCTTGATATGCCGGCCGGGATAGTCGAACCCTTTGCCGTCCGCCTTTGGCTTCTGTATATCATAGCTGCGGATGGCCAGGTTGCCCATCAGGACCGTTTCGGTAAGCGGTCCCGCCACTTTGAAATTCGAGCTGAGATTTTTTTCTTTGTCGCTGCCATAACCTGCCATGGCGGCATCGATCCAGGCTGTGTAATGACCGGTGATATCCGCACCCGGCACACGGGCGATAGTCTGCGGCACAATGGTCTCTTTTGTCCTGGAAGTCGGCAGCAGATTGGGATCCCTGCCATAGGTGGCGCACATCATCTTACCCTTGGTCCCTAAAAATAAGGTCCCGTTGTCCCCGTCGCCGAAGATCTCGCTTGGCGCGAGCTCATCCGGTCTTTCGGGCTGTATGCCTCCGTCCATCCAATGTAGCTTCACATCGGGCTTGCCGTTCTGTCCTTTAAATTTCAGGGTAATATGCGAGGAAGGAGGGCAACTGTCGGGGAAATAGCCGCGCTTGAACTCTCCGACATATACTCCGCCTACGCTGCATTCCGCCTCTGTAGGATAGCCTAATCCCAGGACCTGGAAGGCAGGGGCAACGATATGGCAGCCCATGTCGCCGAGCGCACCCGTGCCATAATCCCACCAGCCACGCCAGTTGAAAGGCACAAGGTTGTCCACGTAATCCTTGTAAGGGGCCGTGCCCAGCCAGAGGTTCCAGTCCAGTTCGGCGGGGACCTCAGCTTTCTTGTCGGACCATTGTATACCCTGCGGCCATACAGGCCTGTTCGTAAAACAAAATACCTCCGTCACATCGCCGATCACGCCGGCGCGGTACCAGTCGACCAACTGGCGGACGCCATCTCCCGAGCCACCCTGGTTCCCCATCTGCGTCACGACCTTATAACGATCGGCCGCCTGGGTAAGCATGCGGGCTTCATAGATATCATGAGTAAGCGGTTTCTGCACATAGACATGCTTTCCGAGCTGCATGGCGGCCATGGTGATGACGGCATGCATATGATCCGGTGTGGATACGGAGACGGCATCGATATGCTTGTGCTCTTTATTCAGCATCTCGCGGTAATCCTTATAATATTTCGCGGAGGGGAATTTTGCCCTGATCTTTGCGGCGCGTCTGTCATCCACATCGCATAATACCGCAATTTCTACATTGGCGCTGCCGGAAAGATAGTTGACATCCACTTCGCCTTTTCCGCCGACGCCTACCGAGGCGATGATCAGCCGGTCGCTGGGCGCTATGAAACCTTTACCACCCAGCACGTGGCGGGGAACAATATAAAAACCTGCTGCTGCGGTCAATCCTTTTTTCAGAAAATTACGTCGGGAGCTGTCCTGAGATGATTTCTTCATACAATGATTATTTTCCCCTGAGCCCGCTGATTTATAAAGGGATCAGTCGGTCTAAATTAGGGAAAATAATCTTATCCGGTCGCGGGCCGGATCAATTAATCTGTAATCCTTTTCCATGGCCGTCCTGGAAAGAAGCCTGGACCTGTTCCATATCATGGGCGTCGAACTTCCCTTTGACATGAATGAACACGCAGCTACCATCTTTTCCACTGGCCATGAACACGAGTTCTTTCTGATCGCCTTTGCCGTCCTTTGACAAGAGGTGTGCGTTATCGCTGCCTTTCCGGATCGTTAACAGGTCGTCGAAATTATCTTTCCGCAGGGATTGCGACAGGTCATCCCAGTCATGGTGCAGAGAAGCATTCCCTTTGTTCTCCAGGACCAGCATCCTGAACAGGGTGATCTTATTTTTCCAGCTTTTTTTATCCTCCGAAGAGGAATTAGCGTTTATGGAAAAAGAGGAATTCGAAAAATCCGTGCTCCCTTCACCGGAATTATGGTATTTATTGTAAAACTTGTCCAGCTGCGAATCCTGGCTACAGGCCGTGAGGGACGTGATCAGCAGGACGAAGGCCAGTACTGATTTTGAAAAATGACGGATAATTTGGGGGAACTTTGACTTTTGCATAAAATTTATTTTTTTCTTTTTACATTTTTTAAATTTTCCATGCCTTTGATGGACATCGAGGAGGACAACCTTGACATTTTATCGAGGTCGATATCTCCTACAAAGCTCATCAGCGTGAAGTCTTCATTATCCACCGCGATCATCAGCAGTTCGTGGATGACTCCCCCACTTTCCTTCACCATAAAATGGACATTATCATTTTTGTTGCGTACGGTGATCAGCTCTTCGTATTCTTTCCGGTCGATCCTGGTGAGCGCTTCCTTATAGAACAGTGCGGGCGTGGTCCCGGTGGTCAATATACGCAGGCTTGTCAGCTTGGTTACCGTTTGTCTGACATCGGAAGGAATGCTGTCCCAGTTAGCTGTCGACAATAAGCGGAACATCTTTGGGCTTACCGATACGATGGAGAAACGGCTGTCGTCCACATATTTGCCAAAGAACTTTCCGATGGCATCGTCCTGGGCGAATGTGCCGGTCCCGATCAGGATCAGCGGGAGGAAGAGGACGAGTTTATTCAGTTTATTATTCATGCTATATCATTAAAAATTTATTACAATAATTTTTTGGGTGTCCATAATATTCCTGCCGCTGCCTATGCTACTGGCCGGTCATACAAGGCCGCGGTGCTAGTTGCTCACGGCGGTCTGCCAGCTGTCGTTCAGTCTGTCCATGTGCTCCTGGGTGATTTTTTTCCCTTTGTTCATTTTAGCGGAAGCCGTAAAAAGCGCCTTCCTGATCGCAGCCAGGGCCTGCTGTGGATCGTCATAGGTGTCGGCGATGGCGGAGCCCCCCCCTGTATGAACTTCAGTCTGTGCAAGCGCAGGCGCTGCTCCCGTGCCTTGCCGTCCGGTACCGGAAGTCTCCCCTGGCCGGACCATCAGGAAAATACCCAGTCCGATAAGGATGACCGCTGCCGCTGCATATTGGAAAGCATGGCGGTAGAGGGGCCTGATGGGGGTAGATTGGACCATGGAGAGTGGGGTCGTGGCATCGGTTTGCAGTGCCGGAGGCTCGGATTGGGCGTCCTCTGTCTGACGGATACTCTCCAGGATCTTGCTTTCCAGATCTTTTCCCGGGACGAGCGCGGCTTCTCCGGCATACCAGCCGAACAGATGCCGGTAAGGCTCCAGCTCAGGGGCGACGGAGGGCTGGCTGAAATAAGCGGCCAGGGTCTTCTCCTCCTCCACGGTGGTCTCCGCCGACCAGTATTTTTCCAAAAGCGCTGCTATCACTGCATGTTCCATGAGGCCTCCTCTTTATTGATTGAATTTTTCAGGGCATTCCGGGCGCGGAACAGATTGACTTTTACCTGGTCAAGGCTGATATCCAGTATCTCCGCTATCTCATTATAACTAAAGCCCTCCATCTCCCGCAACTGGATGATCATCCGCTGGTTTTCGGGTAGCGCACCCATGCATTTCCTTATCCGTTGTCCAATTTCTTTTCCCATCATTTTTTCGTGCGGGTCTTTATCGGGGCTGCTGATCCCATCGGCCCTGTTTTCCTGAACCTGATGAAGTTTCTGTCTGCGCATCCTGTCGACGCAGGTATTGCGGGTGGCTGTCATGCAATAGGCCTCCAGACTGTTCCATTGATCCCACTCCCCTTTTTTCGACCAGATCCTGACCATTACGTCCTGTACGACGTCTTCGGCCTCCTGCACATCCTGGAGCATGCGAAAGGCAAACCGGTACAGTTTATCTTTCATGGGTAAAATGCGCTGCGTGAAGACTTCTATTGACATTTCAGGAAGATGACGGGAAAAGAAAGACAATGTTACAGCATCCCGGTGGAATTCTTATTCCGTAGGAACCTTGTTGGGTGAACCGGGTGTTTTGAGGAGGTGAGAAGGGGCGTGACGACAAGGCTGTGGTATCCGGGAATAAATTGTTGTGCGGGGCGAATGGGTTATATTTACCAAAATGCTTATTTTCTTTAAGTATTTGGTTTCCAGCGAGGAAAAAGTGGCATGTGATTAGATATGGGGTAAAACAGCCCTGTTAAATTCAATTTTCTTTTTAGTGAAAAATAATTCGATCCAGGATCTCCTTTCCCATCTCAGAATATTCCTGCCAGGTGATAACCTGCTGCGTAAATATGCCAATGAGAAGCCTCCGCTGCGGGCGGAGCTGCTGAGCGCCGACCAGATGGCCCCTTATGGCAAGGTCCTTGCGGGCAGGCATCAGCTTATTACCGGCCGCGGCCCCAACCTGCTGCTCAAACGGCTGGCGGACAACGAAGAATTGTTGCTGGAAGTACATGACCTCCTTACGGATGCCATAAAGGAAAATCGCCGGATCATCCCGGCAGGGGAATGGCTCCTGGACAATTTCTATCTTATCCAGGAGCAGATCCGGATGGGCAAGAAACATCTGCCCAAAGGCTATAGCGAAGACCTGCCACAGCTGTCGAATGGGCCATCGGCAGGACTGCCCCGTGTGTACGATATTGCCCTCGAGATCATTTCCCACAGCGATGGGAGGGTGGATCAGCAGAGCCTGGGCCAGTTCCTGGCCGCCTATCAGACCGTGACGCCCCTGAAACTGGGGGAAATATGGGCCATCCCTATTATGCTGCGGCTGGCCCTCATCGAGAACCTGCGCCGGCTTTCCGCACAGATCTCCATCGACCGGATCAACCAGAACCTCGCCGATTACTGGGCGGAGCAGATGACCCTCACCGCCGAGAACGATCCCAAGAGCCTGATCCTCGTTATCGCAGACATGGCCAGGTCCAGCCCACCGATGGTCAGCTCTTTTGTGGCGGAACTTACCCGCATGTTGCAGGGAAAAGGCCCTTCGCTGGCCTTGCCGCTGACCTGGATCGAGCAAAGGTTACTGGAGACCGGGCAGACGAGCAATGAGCTGGTGCAGGCGGAGTTCCAGAAGCAGGCTGCCGACCAGGTGTCTATGAGCAATAGCATCAGCAGCCTGCGGTTTCTCGGGACCACCGACTGGAAGGAATTCGTGGAAACGAGCAGCGTGGTAGAGCAGACCCTCCGGGAAGATATCGGGGGTGTTTATTCCGGAATGGATTTTACCACCCGGGATCATTATCGCCATGTTGTGGAAAAAATTGCCCGTTATAGCCAGACTTCCGAACAGGAAGTGGCCGGACTGGCCATGAAGCTGGCCAAAGAAGGGGGCACCCGCAATGGGGAGAGCGATCGCAGCGCGCATGTCGGATACTATCTGATCGGCAAAGGGCGCAGACTGACGGAAAAGGCGGCGAAGATGAAGCTTCCCCCGGCAGATATCCTTGAAAAAGTAGTCCGCCGCTATCCCTTGTTCTTTTATATTTCCGCGATCGCCGCGTTCACTTTGTTTGTTGGTATCGGGTTCTATGTGCGTACGCATCACCATGCTCATGGGATCAAAAGCTGGCTGACGGTGCTTGTCGGCCTGTTGTCCATTCTCTGCGCCAGCCAGATGGCCATCACGCTGGTGAACTGGATGGTCACCTTATTCGTGTCGCCGGGCGTGCTGCCGAGGATGGATTTTTCGAAAGGGATCCTCCCGGAATGTCGCACCCTGGTCGTGGTGCCGACCCTTTTCACCAGCGAGGAAGAGCTGGAGGCCCTGCTGGAAGACCTGGAAGTCCGGTTCCTCGCCAACCGGGATGAAATGCTGCATTTTGCGCTGCTGACGGATTTTGCGGATGCCCCACAGCAAAAATTGCCAGGGGACCAGGTGCTGCTGGACTTTGCCAAAGAAAAAACGGAAGCCCTCAATACAAAATATGGAAGTGACCAGCAGTCGATCTTTTTCCTGTTCCATCGCCCGCGCCGATGGAATTCCCACGACAAGATCTGGATGGGATATGAGCGCAAACGGGGGAAGCTTACCGAACTGAACAGCCTGCTGCGGGGCGAGGGAAAGGATAATTTTTCCCTTATCGTAGGAGAACAGGAACTGTTCCCGCGAATCCGTTATGTCATCACGCTGGATACGGACACTCAATTGCCCCGAGACTCCGCCTGGAAGATCGTTTCCGCTATGGCCCATCCGCTGAACAAGGCCTTTTACAACGAAAAAAAGCAACGGGTGACCGATGGATATGGTATCCTGCAGCCGAGAGTGGACATCAGTCTGGCAGGCTCTAACCGTAGCCGTTATGCGCGGCTCCATGGGAACGACCTTGGCATCGACCCGTACACCCTTGCAAGCTCCGATGTCTATCAGGACCTGTTCGGGGAAGGCTCTTTTATCGGAAAAGGTATTTACGAGGTAGATATATTCGCCAAAGGATTGAACGGGAGATTCCCTGAGAACCGGATCCTGAGCCATGACCTGCTGGAAGGATGTTATATCCGGTCGGGGCTGCTGACCGATGTGCAGCTGTACGAAGAATACCCGTCCCGCTACGATGCGGATGTAAAGCGGCGTCACCGGTGGATCCGCGGCGACTGGCAGATCGGGACCTGGTTCCTGCCCTTCGTTCCCAATGCAAATGGCCGTCTCCGGACCAATCCTTTATCCGGACTGTCCAGATGGAAGATCTTCGACAATCTCCGCCGGAGCCTGATACCTGCCGCGCTGATGCTGCTGTTATTGCTGGGCTGGACGGTGTTGCACGATGAGATCTTCTGGACCTTGTCGGTCGTCCTCCTCATTATCCTTCCCCCGCTGATCATAACGGCCTGGAATATTTTCAACAAGCCGAAGGAGATCTCGCTGCGGCAGCATATCGAAGACTCGATCGTCTCTATAACCAATCACCTTATCCAGACGGCTTTTACCATTATCTGTCTTCCTTACGAAGCCTATTATACGCTGGATGCCATCGTGCGCACCAACTGGCGGATGATCGTCAGCCATAAGAAATTATTGGAATGGAACCCTTCCCGCAGTTCGGAGAATGGCTCGCATACACATCTTATTTCGAGTTTCCTGACCATGTGGACGGGCCCTTTTGCGGGAACAGGCATTCTTTTATACCTGGTCATCGTTTCGCCGATCAATGTGATCACGACCTTTGTACTACTCAGTTTCTGGATCGCCTCCCCGGCTATCGCCTGGTGGTTCAGCCTGCCTATGGACCCTCCTGACGCCAAACTGGATGATGAGCAATTCATCTTCCTGCGGCTACTGTCCCGGAAGACCTGGTCCTTCTTCGAACAATTTGTCGGTGAAGAAGACCATTGGCTGCCCCCCGATAATTATCAGGAACATCCTGTAGAAAGAATAGCTCACCGTACTTCCCCGACCAATATGGGTTTGTCCCTGCTGTCCAATCTGGCTGCCTGGGATTTCGGTTATTGCACGACCCGCCAATTTGCAGAACGATGCACCCGTTCCCTGGATACCATGCAGACCCTGGAAAGATACCGGGGGCATTTTTTTAACTGGTACGACACGCTCAGTCTGCAACCACTGCCACCCCGCTATGTTTCCATGGTGGACAGCGGCAATCTGACGGGTCACCTGCTGGTATTGAGGCAGGGCATGCTCGATATGCCAGGGGCGAAAATACTGAGTACCCGCACATTTGAAGGATTGCGCGATACGACCGGCCTGTTGGAAAAGGAGATGAGGGACAACGATGCGCTCAGGCAATTTAAGAAAGAGCTTAGCCTTGCCTGTGAGATGCAGCCCCTGACGTTGAAGGGTGCAAAAGCTGGGCTTGAAAAGCTGGTGGTGCTGTCCACAAAGATCATGACCGCTGCCGATAGCGACAGGGGAACGGAAGCCTGGCGCTGGGCAGAGGCGTTGAGCCGGCAGATCCAGGAACAGCTGGAAAATCTTTTCCAACTGGTGCCCTGGCTGTTGCTGTCCCCAATTCCACCGGGACTGGCGCCCGACCTTGTGCCGGATGACATCCCAAGTCTTCGTGATCTGGTGGGGATGCCCCTGGCCTTCGCCGGTGGTCCTGTTACCGATTCTGTGGAAGGAACCGCTGCGATCGCAGGCGGGGTCGATGGGTCAGATACGGAGGAAAAAGAATGGCTGACCGGTCTCAGGGAATCCATTGTCAGGGCGGGCAGGCTCGCTGCAGAACAGATCCAGATCCTGGAGCTGCTGGGGTCTCAGTGTCTTGCATTTGCGGATGTGGAATATGATTTTCTGTATGACCGCTCGCAAAAATTACTGACCATCGGCTATAATGTGGATGAACATCGCCGTGATCCGGGCTTCTATGACCTGCTGGCCTCCGAGGCCCGGCTGGGTATTTTTGTAGGCATTTCAGAAGGCAAGCTTCCGCAGGAAGCCTGGTTCGCCCTGGGCCGGCAGCTCACCAATGCAGGAGGCGCCTCGATCCTTGTCAGCTGGAGCGGAAGCATGTTCGAATACCTGATGCCAAGGTTGATAATGCCTGAATACGATAATACGCTGCTGGACCGCACCAACCGTTCCATGGTGGAAAGACAGATCGAATATGGAAAACAACGCGCCAGCTTCTGGGGGATCTCGGAATCCGGATACAATATGGTGGATGCCCAGCTTAACTACCAGTACCGGGCATTCGGAGTCCCTGGGCTTGGGCTGAAGCGCGGGCTTGGAGAAGACCTCGTCATTGCGCCTTATGCCTCGGTGATGGCCCTGATGGTGTCACCGGAAGAGGCCTGCGACAATCTTCAGAAGATGGCAGCAGAAGGCTTTGAAGGAAAGTACGGATTTTTTGAGGCCATCGATTATACGCCATCCCGTCTGCCGAGGGGGCAATCCGCCACGGTGATCCGTTCCTTTATGGTGCATCACAAAGGGATGAGCCTGCTGTCGCTGGCCTATCTGCTGCTGGACAGGCCTATGCAAAAACGATTTGAATCCGAGCTGCGCTTCCAGGCGACCCTGCTGCTACTCCAGGAAAGGATCCCCAAGGCTATAGGGTTCTATTCACCGCCTGCAGACATTGCGGAAACGAGTGTCACATCCAGCGATACGGCCATGCGTGTCATAAATACCCCGGATACGACCGTGCCCGAGGTTCAGCTGCTTTCGAACGGAAGATATCATGTGATGGTGACCAGCGCGGGCGGAGGCTACAGCCGCTGGAAGGATATGGCGGTTACCCGGTGGCGTGAGGACAGCACCTGCGACAACTGGGGCACGTTCTGCTATATCCGCGATATCGAGAACCAGGGCTATTGGTCGGCGGGGCATCAGCCGACGCTCCGGCAGGCGAAAAGCTATGAAGCCGTTTTTTCACAGGGGCGTGCGGAATTCCGCCGCCGCGACAACGATATTGAAACGCATACCGAGATCGTCGTATCGCCCGAGGACGATATTGAGATGAGGCGGATCCATCTGACCAACCGGTCCCGCAAGAAGAGAACGCTGGAAGTCACCAGCTATGCGGAAGTGGTGCTTACTTCGGGCGTTGCGGATGCGCTGCACCCGGCATTCAGCAATCTTTTCGTAGAGACGGAGATCATACCCCAGCGGCATGCGATCCTTTGTACACGCCGTCCCCGCTTCACTGCGGAGCAGCCTCCATGGATGTTCCATCTGATGAATGTACACGGAGCCGATAATAAAGAAGTGTCTTATGAGACAGACCGCATGCAGTTCATCGGCCGGGGCAATACCATCGCCGATCCTCAGTCGCTGAACCAGGGGGCATTGTCCGGTACGCAGGGCTCCGTCCTGGACCCGATCGTCTCGATCCGGTATCGCATTACCCTGAATCCCCAGGAATCCGTCACGGTGGATATGGTATTCGGCATGGGTGAGACCCGCGAAATAAGTCAGGGGCTGATCGAGAAGTACCAGGACCGGCATCTTACCGACCGTGTTTTCGAGCTGGCGTGGACGCATAGTCAGGTCGTGCTCAGACAGATCAATGCCACCGAAGCCGATGCGCAACTTTACGGGCGCCTTGCCGGCAGCGTCATATATGGCAATGCATTACTCCGTGCGGACGCTGCCATCCTCAGCAAGAACCAGCGCGGGCAATCCGGACTATGGAGCTATTCCATTTCCGGCGATCTGCCCATCGTGCTGGTGCAGATAGAAGACCCCGCCAATATCGACCTGGTCAAGCAGATGGTACAGGCGCATGCTTACTGGCGGCTCAAAGGGCTGATCGTAGACCTGGTCATCTGGAACGAAGATCATGGAGGCTACCGGCAGCTTTTACAAAGCCAGCTGCTGGGGTTGATCAGCGCCGGTATAGAAACGGACGTAACGGATCGTCCGGGCGGGATATTTGTGCGGGTAGCGGATCAGATCTCTCTTGAGGACCGGATATTGCTGCAGACGGTGGCGCGCATAACCCTTTCCGACAGCGCAGGCGACCTGGGCTATCATGTAGGCAAGCGCAGTGGGGCGAAGCCTGCCATACCCCGTATCATACCCAGACAACCTTATTTCCCGCAAACGGAGATCATGAAGCCGCTGCGGGATAACGGCGACCTGCTGTTCTTTAACGGTCAGGGAGGGTTCTCACCGGACGGACGCGAATATATCATCACGAGTTCCCGGCAGCTGATCACTCCGGCGCCATGGGTAAATGTACTGGCCAATCCGCATTTCGGAACGGTGATCTCGGAGAGCGGACAGGCGTATACCTGGGTGGAGAACGCCCATGAATTCCGTCTTACACCCTGGAACAACGACCCTGTCAGCGATCCTGCGGGAGAAACCTTTTATATACGGGACGAGGAAAGCAGTATTTTCTGGAGTCCCACCCCATTACCCGCACGTGGCAAAACGCCTTATACGACCCGCCATGGATTCGGCTACAGTGTTTTCGAGCATACCGAAGACGGCATCCAATCGGAGATGACGGTGTATGTGGACCTCGAGGCGGCTATTAAATTCACGGTGATCAAGCTGAGCAATCATTCGGGCAGGGAGCGCAAACTGTCCCTCACCGGATATGTGGAATGGGTGTTGGGAGATCTGAGGCCCAAATCGGCGATGCATGTCGTAAGCTCCGTAGACCCCGGCACCGGAGCCCTTTTTACCCGCAATGCTTATAATACCGAATTCGGTGGGCGTGTCTGTTTCTTCGATACCGATGCGGACACCCGGACCTTTACGGCAGACCGTACGGAGTTTATAGGAAGAAATGGAACGCTCCGGAATCCCGATGCGATGACCCGGGTGCGCCTGTCCGGAAGAACGGGGGCCGGTCTGGATCCTTGCGGGGTACTGCAGGTGACCATGGACCTGGCTGAAGGAAGTGAAAAGGAGATCGTTTTCTTCCTCGGGGCAGCGCGTAACAGCCAGGAGGCAAGCAACCAGCTTCGTCATTATAAAGATGGGGCAGCGCCAAGGCTGGCTTTTGAAAAAATGCAGGCCTACTGGCAAAAGACACTGGGTGCTCTTCGGGTGGAAACTCCCGACCCTGCGTTCAATATATTGGCGAACGGATGGCTGCTCTACCAGACCCTGGCCTGCCGGATCAGGGCCCGGAGCGGATATTATCAGAGCGGGGGGGCCTTTGGGTTCCGCGATCAATTACAGGATACCCTGGCGATCCTGCATACGGAGCCGACATTAGTGCGTGAGCACCTCCTGCTGTGCGCTTCGCGGCAGTTCAGGGAAGGCGATGTCCAGCACTGGTGGCATCCGCCGACGGGCAGGGGCGTACGCACCCGTTGCTCGGATGATTTTCTCTGGCTGCCATTTGTGGCGGCGCGTTACGTGCATCACACCGGCGACCTGAGCGTGCTGGATGAAGTGGCCTATTTCCTGGAGGGTCGTCAGTTGAACCCTGACGAAGAATCCTATTATGATCTTCCCGGGCGCAGCGATCAGACCGGCAGCCTTTATGAACATTGCGTACGAGCGATACGACTTGGTCTCCGGTATGGCGTACATGGCCTGCCGCTCATGGGTTCAGGAGACTGGAACGATGGCATGGACAAGGTGGGAGAGCATGGCAAGGGGGAAAGCATCTGGCTTGGGTTCTTCCTTTACACGGTGCTGATGCGGTTCAGCGAGATCGCACGACTGCATCATGACGAGGTTTTTGCGGCAGAGTGCGTGAAGGAAGCGGAGCAGCTCAGCGCCAATATCGAAAAGAATGGCTGGGATGGAGAATGGTATCGCCGGGCCTATTTCGACGACGGTACGCCACTGGGATCTTCCAGCAATACGGAAGGACGGATCGACTCCATTTCCCAGAGCTGGTCTGTTCTGTCCGGAGCAGGCAGCAGCGAGCATTCCCGTCAGGGTATGGAATCCGCGGATAAATACCTTGTACGCAGGGATAGTTCCATTATCCAGTTGCTGGATCCTCCTTTTGATAAAGCGGAGCCCAGTCCGGGATATATCAAGGGTTATGTGCCTGGAGTAAGGGAGAACGGGGGGCAGTACACGCATGCGGCCATCTGGCTGACGATGGCTTTCGCCGCGATGAAGGACAGGAGCCGGGCCTGGGAGCTGTTCAATATGATCAATCCCATTCATCATGGCAGCACGCCGGAGGGAGTAGCCACGTACAAGGTGGAACCTTATGTCGTTGCGGCCGATGTTTATTCCATCTCCTTACACAAGGGACGCGGAGGATGGACCTGGTATACGGGATCTGCGGGATGGATGTACCAGCTGGTCTCCGAATCCCTGCTCGGGCTGGTGAGGGAGACGGAAAGTCTGCGGTTCATGCCTTGTTTGCCGGCGGAGTGGCCAGGCTTTGTTGTCCATTACCGTTATAAGGAGACGGTGTATCATATCGAATTTGTGCAGGGGGCAGGGGATGCGTCTTTGGCCCCGGGGTCGGCGTCGGGCGTGGAAGTGTCAGCGCCTCGGGCTGCAGGGGTCGCGGTGTCGGGGGCTGGAGCTACAGGGGTTGCGGTGCAGAAAGCGCCGGCATTGAGCGTAATGCTGGACGGGGTGTCGCAGTCGGGGGATCGGATCGCTATGGTCGATGACCGGAAGGAGCACAAGGTGCAGGTTTCCCTCCGGGGTTAAATACAAAAGAAGGAGTTTGGTTAATTCCGGAAAATTTGTATTTTAATGGAGTTTCCACCTCTATAATACCAGCCCCGAGCCTATAATGAACCGGCTTATATTTTTCCTGGCGTCGCTGTCTTTTACAACGGCGCATATTTCTCAGGCCCAAAATATTTCAGGGCTCGATAGTTTATTCACCCGGCTTCAGGATGCCAATAAGATAACGGGAAGCATTGCTATTTCAAAAAATGGAAAAATGCTTTATAGCAGAGCCATCGGGTATAGTTGCTATAGTGACAGCCTGAAAGTGCATTCGACCGAAAACACCAGATACCGGATAGGTTCTATCTCAAAAACTTTCACGTCTACGATCATTTTTCAGCTGATAGCAGATGGCGTCATCAGCCTGGAGACGTCCCTGGCAAAATACTATCCCGATTTTCCAAATGCCGGACTGATCACGATAGGCAACCTGCTCAATCACAGGAGCGGGATCCGCAATTATACAAAGGTTAAAATGCAGACAATCCCGAGGACAAGAGAAGAAATGATGCAACTGATATCACGATCTTATTCCCGGTCGCTTCCAGGCACCAGTACCCTGTACAGCAATGCTAATTATCTGATATTGGGTTATATTATTGAAAAAATACTCAATAAACCCTTTGGGGAAGTTTTGAGGGATAGCATTGTTTCAAAGATCGGGCTTACCAATACCTATTTTGGTCACGAGCCCGATATCATGAACAATGAAAGCTTTTCCTACGACCTTACCAGGGGTTGGTTGCAGCAACCGGTAACCGATCTGACTATTCCGGGCGCTTCCGGCGGTATTCTCTCTACCCCAACGGACCTTACCCGTTTTTTCCATGCCCTTTTCTCCAAAAGATTAATAGGGCAAAGCAGCCTCGATCAGATGAAGACCATTACCGAGAACTATGGCATGGGTATGACCGAGTTTGAATTCCGGGCCAGAAAGGCTTACGGGCAGGTAGGAGGCATCGATCACTTCGAATCTGTAGTGGCTTATTTCCCCGGCGACAGTCTGGCTGTTGCCTTTTGTACAAATGGACATGCCGAACCCATAAAGAATGTTATCCTGAACGCGCTGGAAGTTTATTTCGCCGACGTTCATAAATGAAGGACCGGCAGCGGGCGTCCGGTTATTTCGGAAGCTTGGCGAGATACTGATTGAAATAAACCACCAGGCCTTCCTTTACCTTCCAGTTTTCCTGCATCAATACGGTATCCGGCATTCCTTTTTTGGGGTATCTTCTTTCCGTGGACCAGATATTTATCCAGTCTTCATTTCTGTCGTTGGAATGTGCGCTTTGCCACATGCTGATATCGAACCGCATGGAATCAAGGTTTTCAATATCTTTTTTTGCGAACGCCAGCAAGCTTGCCGCGGGGCCATGGAAATGCATGCCACTGGCATCATCATAAGTTACCGTATCGGCAAAATAGGGTTTCATAGCTTCTATCTGGGCGGTCTCAAACATTTTCCAGACCTGCAGCACTTTTTGTGCATACCTTGGATTGGAAGGCACTGTTATGTCCGAAGAATAAGAGGCTTTGAACAGATAGCTGAGCGTATCCGGCACATGTTGATCAGCAGGCGCGGTGGCCGTCGTGCCCGTATTTGAATTGCATCCTGCCAGCATGAGATTGATCAGGGAGAAATAAAGTAACTTTTTCATATCGGCTGTTTTATTTTTGAATGTTCGGAGAATGACAAACCAAAGTATTCACAAAAACGACATTATCCCATAAAAATATTTCATCCGGGTCACTAATAAATCGGAAAGCGGGCGGTGAGTTGGGTTTTTTGGTTACATTA
Organism: Puia sp.; assembly: GCA_035317125.1. GTDB lineage: Bacteria > Bacteroidota > Bacteroidia > Chitinophagales > Chitinophagaceae > Puia. Next base: position 942 of record DATHHO010000124.1, on the reverse strand, counting down.
GGCACACCAACACTACCAATATGAGTCTTAAAAGCCTTTTCTATGCCCTGTTGCTGGTCCTGGGGACGGAAGTCGTTAATGCACAGGACCCCATCACCCCGGAGCAGCTGGCCGCCTCGGAAAAGATCTTCGATCTGCAATTCACTCCTGTAAAAAGGGATTCGATCATGAGCGGGCTGAACGACCACCTGCATCTCTTTCAGTATATGCATCAGGCGAACCTGCCCAATGACCTGTCGATGTCACTGTCTTTTGATCCCGTTCTGCCCGGCATGCATTTCAGCCGGGTACAAAAGCCACTGTCGTGGAATATCCCTGCTGGGGTAAGTCTGCCTGCGGACCGGAACGAACTGGCCTTTTATTCGATCCCTCAACTGGCTTCGCTGCTGCGCAGCAGGAAGATCAGCTCGGTCGAGCTGGTAAAATTCTTTATCGCCCGCCTGAAAAAATATGGACCGGTGTTGCATTGCGTGATCGAGCTCACGGAAGACAGTGCGCTGGCGCAGGCACACAGGGCAGATGCAATGTTCGCCAAAGGCATTTATACAAGCCCGTTACAAGGTATCCCCTATGGCATCAAGGATCTTTTTGCCGTCAGCGGAAGTCATACGACCTGGGGTTCGCCTCCTTATAAAGACCAGACGATCGGACAGAGCAGCTTTGTCGCGAAGCAACTGGAAAAAGCGGGCGCCGTGCTCGTCGCCAAATTATCGCTGGGAGAATTGGCGATGGACGATGTATGGTTTGGCGGCTTGACGCGTAATCCCTGGGATCTGAACAGCGGCTCGGGTGGGTCGTCTGCCGGCTCGGCTTCCGCTACGGCAGCAGGACTTGTGCCATTCGCCATCGGCACCGAGACCTATGGCTCCATCGTCGACCCCTCCATGCGATGCGGTGCAACTGGATTGAGACCCACCTTCGGCAGCATAGCCCGTACGGGAT
>DATHHO010000123.1:0-11638 GCA_035317125.1 Puia sp. | reverse complement strand
CCGCGATCAGAATAAGAAGATAGCGCCCAAAGAAGTAGTGTATGGATGTTATGTGCTGGCCCTTGCGGGCAGGCCGAATGTCAGTGTGATGAACTATTACAAATCCAATCCTGCCCTGCTCAGCCTGGATTGCAAGTACCTGCTGTCGGCCGCTTATGCGCTGGCCGGCGACAAGAAGAGCTTCCGCGAGTTCCTTCCGACCCAGTTTGCAGGAGAAGAATCGGTGGCGCAGACCGGCGGGAGCTTCTATTCGGATATCCGGGACGAATCCCTGGCCCTGAACGTTTTGGTAGACGTGGACCCTGGCAACACACAGGTCCAGGTCATGGCCAAACATGTTTCCGACAAGCTCAAACAACGTACCTGGTACAGCACACAGGAACTGGCCTTCAGTTTCCTTGCCCTTGGCAAGATCTCCCGCGAGGCTGCCAAGTCCACCATTACGGCCGATATAAAGGTCGGTGGCAACACGGTGGGGAGGATGGAAGGCAGCCCGCTCCGGCTGACGGCAAAAGAATTGAAAGGGACGAATGTGAGCATCGTTACAAAAGGCAGCGGAAAGCTGTATTATTTCTGGCAGGCCGAAGGCATCAGCGCGAGCGGTGCATATAAAGAAGAAGACAGCTATCTGAAGATCCGCAAGCGGTTCTTCGACCGGTTTGGCAGACCGATCTCAGGAAATACCTTCAGGCAGAACGACCTCGTGATCGTACAACTGACCCTCGACAAGAGCTACAGCACGGATATCGATAATGTCGTGATCACCGATCTGTTGCCGGCGGGTTTTGAGATCGAGAATCCGAGGACAAAGGATATTCCGGGGATGGATTGGATCAAGGATGGACAGACGCCTACTTCGCTTGATGTGCGGGACGACCGGATCAACCTGTTCGTGGACCTGCACAGCAATAAGCAGGCGTATTATTATGCGGTAAGGGCCGTTAGTCCGGGTCTCTATCATATGGGACCGGTCAGCGCGGACGCCATGTACAATGGCGAATATCATTCATATAACGGAGCAGGGACGGTGAAGGTGGTGGAGTGATCGCGCCTACCGGCTCAGCTCCCCGATCCGGGCGAAGATCGTCCTGAAGCAATTCCAGGAAGTATTTTCCCCGTTGTCACCCGCTGACCGTCCGGGTGGCGCCTTCAGGTTACCGTAATAACCTCTCAGGAAGGTATCCGTATGCGACCAGGTGGTTTCGACGATGCCCAGGAACCTTGCTCTCATTTCAGGGGTGGATTCCTGTCTGAACCGGACCATATCGTTTACCTGGATGACACCGGTGGCCGGTCTTCTCCAGGGGCAGGTGACCACCCGGAGGCCCTTCATGGCAAACCCGACAGCGGTCTTATCGGCGCGTTCGTAATGCCAGTCGCAGATCACGACATCTTTCGGGATCATGTCGATGGCCCTGTAGGTATTGTTATAGCTGGCTTCCCAGATGCCAAGGCCCGTCGTTTTACCGTCGATAAGCCGGTCGCCCCAGATCCATAGTTCCCGGCCCTTCTGTGCAAGATGATCGTGGATGGCCCTTACTTCGCCTGCAAAAAGGACGGCCTTGTCCATACCTGCGCAACGAGGGCATTTATCTTCGCCCAGATAAAACACCTCGTCCATGCCTCCATGAAAAGCATCGGTCTCGAAGGCTTCACACAATTCATCGATCACGGGGAACAGGATCTCGTGCAGGCCTGTCATCAATGGGCAATAGCTTCTGCAGTATAGATTATCGGCATTGGGCCATTCGTATTTTTCTGGGTTCTTTACCCAGGGCGTCTCATCGAACTGAGGGTAGACCTGTAATAGCTTGCCGATATGGCTCGCCCAGGACTGATGCCCCAGCAGGTTGATCTGGGGGATGATCCGGATCCGGTCATTGCGGCAGGTCCGGACTATCTTTTTCACATCTGCTTCCGACAAGGCAAAGCTGTCGGTCAGCTCGGGATGACTCTTGAACTGATAATGGTAGTCGATCAGCAGGAACAGCGTATTGACCTTCTGTGGGGCTAGCTCCTTGTCGACGAACTGGAGAAAAGAGTCCACGCCAGAAGGCTGGGGAGCGTCGATGCAAAAACCCCGCACCGGCATCAGGCTGTCTGCAGATACGGCCTTTGCCGGAGACTGCGCCTGCGCCATCGTTTGGAAGGTCAACGCGACCAGGATCGAGGCCAGGGCGATGATCATGGTCTTTTTGCTCGTATTCATAGTTGAATTTGTTTATTGGTTCTTCCTTACCGGTGTTCTACGCCGCGTTTTTGTAACTATCGTCCGGGCAAACTTACCGTCATGGCATCACCGGTTTTGACCAGACCGTCCGTCATGGCATGACCCGGTAGACCGGATAACGCAGGTGTGCCGGCTCATACCAGGGCGAGTTCTTGTAAACAAAGTCCAGCTGTTCTCTTGCATTCTTTGCAAAGGCGGGGTCCGAACGCTTCTTTTCTTCCAGCTTCTCCCTCAGCGCAGGATGATCTTTCAGCCAGTCCGCGGCCACGTCTTCCCAACGATAATCGCTGTACCCTTCTTTCTGCTGAAGGATGGCATCGAAAAAGTTCCAGGAAAAATAGGAGTCGTCCCCTGCAGGCTCCAGCATTTCAATAAGGAAACGCCTGTTCGGCTGATGGGTAGTGATCAGATAATCTCCTTTGAGGAAATGTATGGATTGAGTTGAAGCGGATACTCTGGTATCCGTATTCCGGTGATGCTTCTCATATGCGCGTGGGGACGCCCGGTAGCTGTCTATATGGTATGCCTCCACTCCGATCACCGTGTCCTGACCGAGGCGGACCATGCTGATCCCATTGAAGAGCAGACGGTCGGTCACTTCATGCCAACCCTGTGGAATGATATAGGCTTCCGGAGCTTTTACAAAATCATCCGGTATGAAATAATCGTAATATTTCACTTCCTTCGTGAAAGGGCGGTTGTGATCGTAGAACAGGCGCGGCAGGCCGGTGACCTCGCTGGGCTTATAGCCGGCTTCGTAGCCCATAAATTGGATGGAGTCGTACCGGGTGGTATCCGCTTTCCAGCGGAGGGCAAAGGATGTTCTCTGCAGGTCGTCCGCGAAATTCTGCTTTCTTTTTTTCAGGATGGCCCCGGCATGGACCGAGGACTGCTCGATCATGCTTAGCATCAGCGCATAATCCGAGGCTACCCGGTCACGGAAAGGTTTCAGCATATGTGTTTCGGGCATGAAGGCAATGGTATTAAAAAGGGCGGCATAACCGCTGGAATACCGGGGTGGGTCATAAAAGGCTTCCCAGCCTTTTTCAGGGCTCCCATCCTCAAAATCTACATAAGGCGTCAGGGGCCATCCCTTTTTCTCCATGGATGCGGACAGGGCCGGCTGAAAGACATCGTGGAGGAATTGTCCAAGCTCACCTCCCAGCTTGTTCCATTGCGAGCTGAGCAGGGTCATGGTATGCTGGTAATCGGCCCCATCGCTGACATGGTTGTCGATCTGGATATCCGGATTCAGCCATTGGAAGATCTTCACGAAAGAAACGGCATTCCAGGAGTCGTTCTTGGTAAAGTCACGGTTCAGATCGAGATTTTGCGCATTCCCCCTGAACCCATAGCTCTCCGGCCCATTCTGGTTGACCCGGGAAAAAGAGCCGCGGTTGAGCGCTCCGCCGATATTGTAGAGGGGGATCACGGCCAGCGCGATATTATCCGGGATGCTGATCTTCTTACCTGCCAGATCCCTCAGGAGCATCATGCTGGCATCCACGCCATCCGGCTCCCCAGGGTGTATGCCGTTGTTGATGAGGATGACGATCTTTTGCTGGCGATGCCATTGACCGGGATCGAACTTTCCGTCATTGGAATACAAGACTACATGATAGGGATAACCCGCGTCGCTGGTCCCTTTTTCCTGGATGAGGATCCTGTCGCAGACCTTATCCAGCTGCTGGTAGAAAGCAATGCATTCGGCATAGGTAGCCGTACGTGAGCCGGCCGATTGCTCGAATGGGGTGGTCACGGACTGACAGAACCCGGACAAAGGGCTGAGGAGCAGGGTTATATATAAATATTTTATCATAGTAATATTTATAGGTGAAACTATAATAAAATTAGGAATTGGCTCTAAATAGAAAAGAGGCATCCCGCGATGGGACACCTCTTTTTATAAGAAGTTGTGGTCAGCCCTACTTTGCCGCTGCCAGTGTATTTACTTTTCTTGCCAGCTTCCTTTTCAGATTGGCGGCTTTATTCTTGTGAATAATGCCTTTTTTTGCCAGCTTGTCGATCATGGAAGATACTTCCGGCAACTTTGCACCAGCCTCTTTCTCCACTTTTTCCTCCCTCAGTTTCTGGATAGCATTACGGGTGGTCTTGCCGTAATAACGATTGCGATCCCTGCGTTTGGTAGCCTGCCTCACGTCTTTTTTGGTTGCCTTGTGATTTGCCATGAACTCAACATTTTTAGGACGGCAAAGGTATGCCCATGAAGTGGAAATTCCAAAATCTAAAGGATCTAAATCCTAAAACAGGCGAAATTAGCCAAGATTCGCGCCAAAAAACGCTTAAAATCATGCTGTTCCATGACTAATTTTGAACGATATTTGTACCCCAATTCTGGCAACAACAGATCAAGCATCACTTCTATGAAGGACTTTTCGTATATAACTAATTCATCCCCCGCATATATCGAGGGGTTATACCAGGATTTTGTAAAAGATCCGGATGCCGTAGACCCCGAATTCAGGAAATTTTTCGAAGGTTTCGATTTTGCCGTTACTCAGGGGAAGACCACAAATGGCGTCGGCAGCGCTAACGGCGCCCATACAGGGACGGGTACGGCCGCCAAAGCCGCCGGTGCGGAGGTACTCACCACGTCAGACGGGGTAGACTGGAAAAAAGAGCTTGGCGCCTATCGCCTCATCCTCGGCTATCGCAACAAGGGGCATCTGATCGCAAAGACCAACCCTATCCGGCCCAGAAAAGACCGTGGCGCCAACCTCGACCTGGCCTTCTACGGATTTACGGAAGAGGATATGGACAAAAACTTTTTTGCCGGCAACCTCATCGGCCTGGGCACGACGCCCCTGCGGCAGATCCTGCAACATCTCCAGAAATGTTATGCCTCGAATGTGGGCATCGAATTCAAATACATCAGCGAACAGCGGAAGATCGACTGGCTGACGACGGAAATGGAAAAGAAATTCCTGAACCCCATCCCTCTGGCGAAAAAGAAGCGGATCCTCGAAAAGCTGAACAGCGGGGTGATGTTCGAGAAATTCCTGCATACCAAATATATCGGCCAGAAAAGATTCTCCCTGGAAGGCGGCGAGACAACCATTCCCGCAATAGACACCATCATCAACACGGCCGCTGAATTTGGCGTCCAGGAGGTGGTGATCGGCATGGCCCACAGAGGCCGGTTGAATGTGCTGGCCAATATCATGGGCAAGACCTATGAGCAGATCTTCAGCGAATTCGAAGGAACCGCCAAGCTGGACCAGACCATGGGCAGCGGCGACGTGAAATATCATATGGGCTATGGCAGTGAAGTACAGACAGACACGGACAAGACGGTCCATCTGAAGCTGATGCCCAACCCTTCTCACCTGGAAGCCGTAGACCCGGTGGTAGTAGGGTTTGCGAGGGCCAAGGCCGATGTGATGTATCAGAGCGACTACGATAAGATCCTTCCGATACTGATCCATGGGGATGCCTCCGTGGCCGGACAGGGCATCGTTTATGAAGTATTACAGATGAGTGAACTGAAAGGATATTCCACCGGCGGCACCATGCATTTTGTCATCAACAACCAGATCGGCTTTACCACAGACTTCGACGATGCGCGCAGCTCCGATTACTGCACCTCCCTGGCCGCGGCTATTCATGCCCCGGTGCTGCATGTCAATGGGGACGATGCGGAAGCCGTCGTAAAATGCGCTGATATCGCTACCCGGTACCGTCAGGAATTCAACTCGGACATTTTTATCGATATGGTCTGCTACCGCCGTCACGGCCACAATGAGGGCGATGACCCGAAATTCACGCAGCCGCTGTTGTATGCCGTGATCGACCAGCACCCGAACCCAAGGGAAGTGTATACGCAGTTCCTTATCGAAAATGGCGAAGGGGACGCCAAAGACCTGGCAAAGGAAATGGAAAAGAAATTCTGGGGTGATCTGCAGGAACGGCTCGATGAAGTGAAGCAGCACCCTCTCCCCTATAAATACCAGCAGCCGGAACTCTGGTGGAGGAGTCTGCGCAAGGCGACCGGCGCGGATTTCGACCAGTCTCCCGTTACGGCGATCAGCGAGGCCGATTTCAGGAAGATCTTCGAGGCCATCATGAAATGGCCCGAGACGTTCAAGCCCCTGCGTAAAGTCGAAAAGCTGCTACAGGATAAGGTTAAATTATTCACGGACGAAAGTAAGGTCGATTGGGCCACCGGCGAGCTGCTCGCTTATGGCAGCCTCCTGCTCGAAGGGAAGGATGTGCGCATGAGCGGTCAGGATGTCCAGAGAGGCACGTTCTCGCACCGGCATGCCGTACTGCTGGATGAGAACACCGATGAAGCATACAACCGTCTCAGCAGGGTCCCCGATGCAAAAGGACAATTCCTCATCTATAATTCCCTGCTCAGCGAATATGCCGTGCTGGGATTCGAATACGGTTATGCCCTGGCCAACCCCAATGCCCTGGTATTATGGGAGGCTCAGTTCGGGGATTTCGGCAATGGCGCCCAGATCATCATCGATCAGTTCATCGCACCGGCAGAGCAAAAGTGGCAGCGTATGAATGGCGTGACGCTCTTATTACCGCATGGTTATGAAGGGCAGGGGCCCGAGCATAGCTCAGCCAGGATGGAACGCTTTTTACAAATGTGTGCCGAATGGAATATGGTGGTCACCGATATCACGACGACGGCTAACCTCTTTCACGCGTTCAGGAGGCAGCTGGCGTGGCCTTTCCGCAAGCCCCTGATCAATTTCTCACCCAAGGCCAATCTGCGCCACCCGGGCACCTGGTCGAAAATGGAGGAATTTATTAACGGCGGGTTCAAGGAAGTGCTGGATGATCCTTTTATCGGTGAGCCGGATGTGCATCAGGTCAAGAAAGTTTTGTTCTGCAGCGGCAAGGTCTATTTCGATCTGGCCGAAAGACAGCTGAAAGACCAGCGAAAGGACGTTGCCATCGTCCGCCTCGAACAGCTTTATCCTTTGCCGTTGAATCAGCTGGAGGCCTTATACAAAAAATATAGTCAGGCCGCCACCTGGTTCTGGGTACAGGAAGAACCACTGAATATGGGCGCCGCCTCCTTCCTGCAGATGAACCTGAAAACGATCAATTACGGGGTCATCAGTCGTCAGCCAAGTGCGTCTACGGCTACGGGTTATGCCAAAGTGCACGCCCAGGAGCAGGCGGAGATCATCGAGACGGCATTCAGCATTTAGAAAAGTAGATTTCACATAATAAACAGCATTAAATGATCGATATTAAAGTCCCGGCAGTAGGCGAATCCATCAGCGAAGTAACGCTGGTGAAATGGTTAAAAAAGGAAGGCGAATATGTAGACCGTGACGAAGTGATCGCAGAGCTGGAAAGCGAGAAAGCCACCTTTGAGGTAAATGCCGAAAAGGCGGGCGTTTTAAAGATGGTAGGAAAGGAAGGCGATACGCTGAAGATCGGGGATGTGGTCGCGCAGATCGATGAGTCGGCGGCCCGGCCCGAAGGAAAGGCAGCAGAACCCGTCTCCGCGCCTGCGGCATCTGCAAATGGCAGCCCCGCTCAGACAAGCGTTCCCGCAAAGGCCGCAACCCAGGCTGGCAGCGCCACTCCGGCGGCGCAGGGTGCCGTTACGGCCGTTGCAAATGATATAAAAGCCAGCCCGGTGGCCGCGGCGATCATATCGGATAAGAAGATCGATGCCGGCTCTATCACCCCATCGGGAACCGGGGGCAAGATCCTGAAGCAGGATGTGCTGGAGGCATTGGCCCATCCCGGCAGACTGCCCGGCAAAGAGCTGTTCACCCGTAATGACAGACGGGAGAAGATGAGCAACCTGCGCAAGACGGTTTCCCGCAGACTGGTAGAGGCCAAGAACACCACGGCCATGCTCACCACGTTCAATGAAGTGGATATGGGCCCGATCATGGCCCTCCGCACAAAATACAAAGACAAATTCAAGGAAAAGCATGGGGTGAACCTGGGCTTTATGAGCTTTTTCACCAAGGCCGTATGCTTTGCCCTGCAGGAATGGCCCTCCGTCAACGCCTACATCGACGGGGATGAACTGGTATTCCACGATTACTGCGATATATCGATTGCCGTGTCCGCGCCGAAAGGGCTGGTAGTACCCGTGATCCGGAATGCAGAAAGCCTGAGCATGGCCGGTATCGAAAAGAAAGTGGTCGAGCTGGCTACCAAGGCCAGAGATAATAAGCTCAGCATGGAAGAGATGCAGGGCGGTACGTTCACGATCACCAATGGCGGAGTTTTTGGCAGCCTGATGTCGACCCCCATTATCAATATTCCCCAATCCGCAATACTGGGCATGCACAAGATCGAAGACCGCGCCGTGGTGGTAAATGGTCAGATCGTCGTGCGCCCGATGATGTACCTTGCGGTAAGCTATGATCATCGGATCATCGACGGACGCGAATCCGTCAGTTTCCTTGTGCGGGTGAAAGAATTGCTCGAGACGCCGGATCAGCTGCTCTTCGGAAAAGATCCGGTGAAGGCTTTGCTGGAACTTTAAGGCCATAAGGCGGCCGGTCAATAGCCTCCAACAGCATGAAATTTGATAATCAGCTCCGCTATGCCTCCACGATCATCGCCTCCTACCGTGGCGAGATACCCCTGCATGCCTGGCTGAAGGATTTTTTCCGCGAACATAAGCAGATGGGCTCGAAGGACCGCAAGCTTGTGAGCAGTCTGGTCTACGGTTTCTATCGTCTGGGCCATGCCGTCAGGGATATGCCGGTGGACGAACGGCTGCTCCTGGGCTTATTTCTCTGCAACGGCAGCTCCGGCGAATTCCTGCAGTATTTCCGGCCTGAATGGAACGGGCATGCGGGCCGACCACTGGAAGAAAAGATCGCGATGGTCAGCGGGTGGGGTGGCCCGGGCAGGCCAGGCGAGTCGGGTGCGCCGGCAGGTTCTGGTGGACCGGACAACGGCATCGGGTTCCGGGTCACGGATATCTTTCCGTGGAAGGACGAACTCTCACCGGGCATCGATCATTTTTCATTTTGTCTGTCCTTTCTCCGGCAGCCCGATCTCTTTCTGCGCATACGGCCCGGTCACGAAAAAGGCGTCCTCGAAAAACTGGACCGGCAGAAGCTCCAGCCCGGATCTTCCGACCCGCAGTCACCAGGCACCGGCAAGGTCCCGGACCGCGCAGCATTCATTCCGCCCTTTACGCTGCGCCTGCCCAACGGCTTCAAAGTGGAGGAATATTTCACACCCGACAAAGAAGTGGTCGTGCAGGACTATAGTTCGCAGCGGCTCGCACCTTTCCTCCAATTGCCGCCATCCCTTTCTTTCTGGGATGCCTGCGCCGCCAGCGGAGGCAAATCGATCCTGGCTTTCGACCTCAATCCCGGCATCAATATCACGGTATCGGATATCCGTGAATCCATCCTGCGCAACCTGAGGCAGCGCTTCCGTCAGGCCGGTATAAAAAAGTATAATTCCTTTGTGGCCGACCTCACGGCCGGACTTGACAGTACCGGTCCGCACCCGGCCCTCTTATCGCAGGATCTCATCCTCGCCGATGTTCCCTGCACGGGCAGCGGTACCTGGAGCCGTACTCCCGAAGAGCTGTATTTTTTTGATCCTGTCCAGATCAGCCGTTATAATGAATGGCAGAAAAAGATCGTCCTTCAAACGATCCCCTACTTATCAAAAGGGGCTTACTTCGTGTACAGCACCTGCTCCGTCTTCAGAAAGGAAAATGAAGAGATCGTGAACGTTATACAACTGTCTTCCACATTGAGATCCGAAAGGGTGGAACAGATAAAAGGATATGAAGAAAAAGCGGATTCGATGTTCGCGGCGCGTCTGGTCAATTATGATCGATGATAGCAAGCGTCAGCTCAAACCCCAGTTTGTAACTGCTCTGAAGCCCATCCGCGGAGGGCGCCTGGTATTCCCATAACTGTGTACGCCGGTAGATCAGTCCGATATTTTTGGCATAGACATCCGACCAGTAGGTCTTGGAGGCAAAAGTGCTGGGATCTACGATCGGAACATTGGAAGAGTCGGCTACCTCGAGGACGCTGAGCGTGCTGTCATACATTTTATTGTTGACGCTAAAGGGCTTGTTGACCTGCTGGTATGCAAAGTTCCACAACTGGGCATTTATATTATCCGTTGCGCTGAAGAGGAAGAGGTCCTGATAAGGATTTTTGGACAGGTAGGAATTGCCGTTCCAGGTGCTGCCTTCGGTCACTGGATAAGCCAGCTTGATAAAGTGCAGATTGTTCTCCACGACCTCCACGGTTGAGGAGGTCGGAATGACCATATAGGTTTCGGCAGGGGTCCATGGGCCATTTCCGGTAGTATCGTTCAGATAGCGCACGACCCTCCAGGCAGGACGACCAAGGGCATCCTCAATGGGTCCCTCCACCGAATCTTTGGCCAGATAGCTGGTAACGGTGTCATTTAGCCCATAATAATAGAAGGTAAGCGAATCCAGACGGTAGGTGATGTACTTACCTGTCTGCAGGGGCATAAAATAGCTTGCAGGGTCGGTGGCTTTAAAGGTCGTGTCCGTTTGTTTCTTACAACTCACGGCAACCAGCAGCAAAGCAGCAATGAGGACCAGACCTGAGCATTTTTTTTTCATACCGTATATAATAGTATAGATCCGGGAAGGTTGGCCTCCCGGATAAACAACGTAAAAACAAGCTTTTTATTTGGGGTCCAGCCAGCCTTTTTGAATGATTCCTCCGCCAATGACATCGTCCCCTTCATAAAATACGGCACTTTGGCCCGGAGCGATGCTTTTGGCCTTTTCATAAAAGCGGACCCTGACGGAATTGCCCTCCGGGTAGATATTGCTGAGGCCGCCTTTGTCTTTATAACGGATCCGGGTGATGGCTTCCATTCCCGGCGTAAGAGTGTCGTATTTCATCAGGTTGATCTTTCCGACCTGCATTTCCTGCTGATCCAGATCCTCTTCATCGCCCAGGACCACGGTATTGGTCTCAGGGCGGATGGCGGTAACATAAACGGGCTTCCCAAAGGTGATATCCAGCCCTTTACGCTGACCGATGGTGTAAAAAGGATAGCCTTTATGCTGGCCCAGGACCTTGCCTTCCTTGTCGACAAAATTCCCTCCTGCGACCCTTTCTTCGAGCCCTTCCACTTTCCGCCGGAGGAAGCCCCGGTAATCATTGTCCGGCACAAAGCAGATCTCATAGCTCTCGCTTTTCTTCGCCAGTTCAGGGTACCCGTAGTCAAGGGCCATCTGCCGGATCTCCGTCTTGCGATAAGGGCCCAGCGGCAATAAAGTCCTGTTCAACAAGTCCTGCTGCAATCCCCACAATACATAACTCTGGTCCTTTGTTTCATCCACTCCCCTGGCAACGGTATACCTTCCATTGTCCAGCCGGCGGATATTGCCGTAATGGCCCGTGGCGATGTACTCACAGTCAAGGACATCCGCTC
>DATHHO010000122.1:0-9749 GCA_035317125.1 Puia sp. | reverse complement strand
GACCCTGGACTGATCGGGGAGTCTGCAGGTTCCTGGCCGGAATCGGAAGCACAGGAAACGCACGCGCCCGAGAAGCGCATGATCGATGCGATCAGGGAAGGGTTGCGCCAGTCCATGCAAAAGCATGATGGCCTGATCCTCATGGGCCAGGACATTGCGGAATATGGGGGCGCGTTTAAGATCACCGAAGGGCTGCTGGACGAATTCGGGAAAGATCGGGTGAGGAATACCCCTCTTTGTGAAAGCGCCATCGTTGGTTGTGCGCTGGGCCTTAGTCTGGAAGGATTTAAGAGCGTGGTGGAAATGCAGTTCGCGGATTTTGTTACGGCCGGCTTCAACCAGATCGTAAACAATCTGGCCAAGAGCCATTACCGCTGGGGCCAGAATGCGGATGTGGTGATCCGTATGCCAACGGGCGCGGGAGTAGGCGCGGGCCCATTTCACTCGCAGAGCAATGAAGCCTGGTTTATCCATACGCCAGGTCTGAAAGTGGTGTACCCTTCCACGCCCATGGATGCAAAAGGGCTGATGATCGCCGCGATCAATGACCCTAACCCCGTCCTCTATTTCGAACATAAGGCCCTGTACCGGAGCATCAGCGGTCCAGTGCCCGAAGAATATTACGAGGTGGAGATCGGTAAGGCCAGATGGGTGCAGGAAGGATCGGCCATTTCCATCATTACCTACGGCGCCGGTGTACACTGGGCGATGGACTATTCTGCCGCGCATCCGGATATTTCCCTCGATGTCCTCGACCTCCGGACCCTGTTGCCGCTGGACTACGCCGCCATCCGTTCGGCTGTTGCCAGGACGGGTAAAGTATTGCTTTTACATGAAGATACCCTGACCGGCGGCCTCGGCGCCGAAATAGCCGCCTGGATCGGCGAGCATTGTTTCGAATCCCTCGACGCGCCGGTAATCCGCTGCGCCTCTCTGGACACGCCCATACCCTTCAATATCGAGCTGGAAAACAATTTTCTGGCCAGGTCGAGGCTGGATGAGTGCGTACAGATGCTGATGGGATATTAATGGGGGGATAAACCGTGAGTTTTACACTTTTCATGCACACTGCTTGCAGCCATTATGGAATTGTTTATCTTAGGATCAATAGGATAAGGTTTAATGGTTATTGAAACTGGTTAGAAGCAGCCTCCCACAGACAGCGGGAGGCTTTATATTGTCATTCACCCGATCCTTTCTCTCCGACGAACCACTGTTCCTTGTTCTTGAACAGCACATTGAACGTCGTAAAAGAACCATAGACCCGCGTGATATACTGCTGTAGATTTACCTTATCCTCATCGCTCAGGCCTTTATGCCCGTTGATCTGTTGCTCCAGGACCCGGAGACGATCTCTGGCCATGATTATTTTATGAAAGAAAGCATCGATAGGAACTTCTTTTGGCTTGATGGATTTGTCACCGGCGTGCAGGACCATGGTACCGCCCCGCCATTTATCGCCAAGCGGAACATTCTCCGTCAGGCCGCCCCAGAGCCGGAGGATCTTGAGCAGGGACCTTTCAACATCCGAATGCGTTTCGATCTCTTCCGTTACATTTTCGGCGATGATCTCATCCAGGTGCGGATCGTTCTTATCGATCTCCTTGACGCCATGATGGATAAAGGAAATTTTGTAGACGGCGTATCTTACGCCAACGATCACGCCCGGTCCATATTGGGTATGCTGAAGCCGGGTGCCGATGCCGAGGGTTAACTGGTCCATATTGATGGTTTATTCATTTTCCTTTTTCATCTCGCCGCGTCTATCATTCCTGCCTTTTTTATATTGTCCGTAAGCCAGCTTGATATAGTCATAGAAGTCGTAGTCGTTGGCCAGCTTGGAGAATTCATAGGAAGGCCGGAACCTGATCATGAACGTATCGATCTCCTCATCCCTCAGATGCGTGATCTTTTTGACGATATAATGACTGAACCGGTGATCGACGAACTTGTCCTCCTCTTCCTCTATCAGCCTGCGCTGAAAGGATTGGAAACGCCTGGTCCTGCCAAAGCGGAATACATTGATCAGCTCATCCAGATCGACCCCGACCCCCAGACCGGACGAGGGGCTGGTCAGCTTGAACCCCGGCTTTTTAAAATCAAAGATCTTCGCATAGTCCTTCCTGTTTTGCAGGGAATCCATATGATAGTTCCGCGGCATGACCCTGACCTCTTTCAACTCGAGTGGGTCAACGTGGAGCGCGATGTCGAAATTGGTGAAGGTATTGATCCCCGTCACCGGGTATTTCATCGTAGCCCTGCCGAGGTAGGAGAAATAGACGGAATCGTCAGGATTGACCACGATGATATAGTTGCCGTTGGAATCCGTGGTCGTACCCCTGCCGGATGTGGCCATCACGCTGACAGCATCCAGCGGCCGGGTCTTATACATATTATATACCGTACCTCTCAACGTGAGCTGCTGTCCCGTGACGCCGCCACCTTCTAGTGACAACCATAAGGTAAACAGGACCAGTATTATTTTATGGGTAGAAAAGGACAATAGCCGCGATTTTAAAAGTGATATTACCACCAAAAAGGGAATTTATGACCCGGGATCATCGTTTTAACGTTGATTTTGCACAATGGCCTGTTCGATTATTTTTGAAAAATGCTCGTGCTCCAGCAGATGGACCTTTCCGGCAAGGGTTTCGGGCGTATCCCCGGCATCCACTTCTGTGGAGACCTGAAAAATGACCTGCCCGTGATCGTACAGCTCATCCACATAATGGATGGTGATGCCTGTCTGCTTCTCTCCAGCCCCGATCACGGCTTCATGAACACGGCGGCCATACATGCCTTTGCCCCCATATTTTGGCAATAACGAAGGGTGAATATTGATGATCCGTCCCCGGAATTCCTTTACCAGCCTTTCCGGGATCTTCCATAAAAACCCTGCCAGTATGAGGAAATCGATCTTTCTTTCCTGTAGCTCCTCCACATAGGCGTTCCCGTGGAAAAACTTTTCTTTGTCGATGAGCAGGGTGGGAATGGACTCATTCCGGGCGATGTCGAGCACCCCTGCACCGGGTTTGTTGGAGACGATAAGGCTTATCCTGATCTCTTTATGGTTGCGAAAATATCCGATGATCCTGCCGGCATTCGATCCCGTTCCCGACGCAAAGATGGCAATCTGCTTCATCCGCCAAAATTACACAAGGCGGGTCAGAAAATAAAAAGCGCGGAGAGACGTTCAATCCACCGCAATAATTTTTTGTTGACAGAATTGTGACATAAGGGCAGACGAGGATTGCACAAAACGCTGAAATCCACGCCAGATGAAGGAAAAAAAATTTTCCCGATGTTGATATTTTGTTAAAATCCTGACTTATTTTTGCAACCTGTTCGGGAGATTTTTCCACATTTATACAACAGATTGTATATATGATCCATCATAGACGTATTGTCAAGAAGTTATTATTCAGTATCCTACTCCTCACTTTGGTTTTTACCGGTAATAGATTGTATGCGCAGGACGGGAAAACGTTATTCCAGACCAATTGTGCGTCCTGTCATAATCCCTTTAAAATAGTGGTTGGTCCCGCCCTGAAAGGGGTTACGGAAAGGGTCCCGGACAAGGCCCTCCTTCATTCCTGGATCAAAAACAACCAGAAAGTGCTGGGCACGGGTAATCCTTATTTTACCGGCTTGTTCAATCAGTTCAACAAATCTCCGATGACCGTCTTCGCATCCCTCACGGATGGGGAGATCGACGCCATCCTGAAGTATATCGAGACGGCACAGCCTCCGGCTCCTCCAGGCCAGGACAATCCCGGTGGAAAGCCCGAAGAGAACGACAGCACACTCCTGTACGGCATTCTGACCCTGATCCTCGCGGTCATTATGATGGTCCTGCTCCAGGTGAACAGCAGTCTGAAGAAGCTGTCCGACGATAAGGAAGGCATTCCGACCTCGGAGCCCATTCCTTTCTACCGCAACAAAGTTTATATCACGCTGATCATATTGTTTTTATTCGTCGTAGGTGGTTATTTCACGATCCAGGGCGCTATCAGCCTGGGCCGCACCAAGGATTATCAGCCTGTACAACCCATCTTTTACTCTCATAAGGTACATGCAGGGATCAACCAGATCAGCTGTCTGTACTGCCATGGCAACGCCTGGGAGAGCAAGCACGCGGCGATCCCATCCCTGAACGTATGTATGAACTGTCATGCCGCGATCAACGACTATACCAAGGGTCCGAAATTATACCGGGAAGATGGCACCGAAGTGGATGGGACTACCGAGATTCAGAAATTATACAGCTTTACCGGCTACGATCCCAAGGCCGGAAAATATACCCATCCGGGCAAGCCGGTAGAGTGGATCAAGATCCATAATCTCCCCGATCATGTTTACTTCAACCATTCGCAGCATATCCGCGCGGGCAAGGTTCAATGCCAGACCTGTCATGGACCGATCCAGGAAATGAACGAGGTGAAGCAATTCGCCGAGCTGAGCATGGGCTGGTGTATCAACTGTCACCGTACTACAAAGGTCAATTTCCCCGATTCGAGCGGGAATGGCAATAAATTCTACAGCGTTTACGAGCAATTCCATAAAAATTTAGCGACTGGCAAGATGGACAGTGTGACCGTTGAAAACATCGGTGGTACAGAATGCCAGAAATGTCACTACTAATTTCCAGCCCGGAGGGGTCAGGGAAATATCAGGGTCATATTACAATTTGAAAGATTATATATAAAAATTCAAGCCTCGGACGGGTAACCGGGCGAAAGCAAAGGCGTAATCCGGGGGTTTTAACTTCTCAAATATGAGCGACAAAAAGTACTGGCAAAGTTTCGGAGAACGCACTGACAGTGAAGCGTTTCAGAAATCAACGGAAAACGAATTCGGCGAAGATCTATCGTTGGAAGGCCTGGACGGGAAAGGATTGCTCGACGCTAAAACCCCCCGAAGAGATTTTTTGAAATATCTGGGATTCAGCACGGCTGCAGCAACGCTGGCTGCCAGTTGCGAGATCCCCGTCAAGAAAGTCATTCCTTATGTAAATAAGCCGGAGAACATGATCCCTGGGGTGGCGGATTATTATGCGACCACCTATGTTTCGAACGGCGATATAGTATCCGTCGTGGCCAAGGTAAGGGATGGCCGGCCGATCAAGCTGGAAGGCAATGAATTATCCTCCATCACCAAAGGCGGCACCTCGGCAAGGGTACAGGCATCGGTGCTGGACCTTTACGATTCGGCGCGTTTGCGTTACCCCGTTCAGTTCACGGATGGCAAACCCCAGGAGGTAAGCACTTTCGAGGCTTTTGATAAGCTGGTCGCTGATGCGCTGGCTGCCGCCGCGGGCGCACCCCTTGTACTGCTCACCGGTACCCTGACCTCTCCCACTACCAAACAGATTATCACTGAATTCCTTGCAAAATATCCAGGCAGCCGTCATGTGCAATACGATGCGGACTCGTATAGCGGCCTGCTGCTGGCCAACGAGGCCACGTATGGTAAAAAAGCGATCCCCTCTTATCAGTTCGGGAACGCGAAAGTGATCGTGAGCCTTGGCGCCGATTTTCTCGGTACCTGGCTGTCCCCTGTAGAATTTGCAAGGGACTATGTCCGTGGCAGGAAGATCAATGAAAAGGATCCTGCCATGAGCAAGCATTATCAGTTCGAAAGCCTTCTTTCCATGACCGGCGCCAATGCGGATGACCGCTATACGCACCGTCCTTCCGAGACCGGGGCCGTAGCCCTGGCCTTGCTGGCAGAACTGGGGGGCAGCGTCACGGCCCCCGCGCTGAACGAAAAGCTGAAAGCCGCCATTAAAAAAGCGGCGAAGGACCTTTCCAATAATAAAGGCAAGGCGCTGGTCGTTTGCGGAAGCAATGACCCCAATGTACAGATCGTTGTCAATGCGATCAACGAAGCGGTGAACGCCGGCGGCAATACGATCAACTGGTCGGCCCCCTTCCAGGGACGTCAGGGCATCGACAGTGAGATGAACAGCCTGGTAGCCGATATGGACGGCGGAAAAATAGGATCTCTGCTGATCTATGGCGTCAATCCCGCCTATGACTATTACGATGCCGAGAAATTCAAATCGGCGCTCAGGAAAGTAAAGGCCACGGTGTCCTTCAACGATCGCCTGGACGAAACTACGGAGCTGGTGAAATATGTGATCCCCGCCCCGCATTTCCTTGAAAGCTGGGGAGATGCCGAACCAAAAACCGGTTACCTGAGCTTTCTTCAGCCCACCATTTCCCCTTTGTTCAAGACGAGGCCATTCGAGGACTCCCTGTTGAAATGGAGCGGCAATGCCGGCAATTACGAAACTTATTTTAAACAATACTGGCTGGCGAAGACGGGGGGCCTTGAAGCCTGGGAAAAAGCACTTCAGGATGGCGTGATCGAACCCGCCACCGCTCCCGCGGCTGCCGGGGCCAGCTTCAGCAGCGCAAAAATATCCGAGGCGGCAGCCGCCATCGGCTCCCGCAAGAAGGGCGGCAATCTCGAGCTGGTCCTTTACCAGAAAGTTTCCATGGGCACGGGCCAGCAGGCCAATAACCCCTGGCTGCTGGAGCTGCCGGACCCTATCACGAAGGCCACATGGGACAATTATGCCGTAGTATCCCCCAAATTTGCCAAAGACGCCTGGGGACTTGATCTGAGCGATCGCCGTCAGGCCGATAAATATGAGGTACATCCCGAAAAGCAGGTGATCAGGCTGAAGGTCGGCGCAAAGACACTGACCCTGCCGGTGGTGATCGTGCCCGGAACGCACAATGAAGTGATCGGGCTGGCCGTCGGTTATGGCCGCCTGAGCGCAGACCCTAAAAATACGCCCGCCTATATCGGAAGATCGGTGGTGGGCGTCGGCCGGAATGCCTTCCCGCTGGCCAGCTTCAATGGCAGCACGGTGGAATGGAGCGCTCCGGATATCAGCTTTGAAAAGACAGATGAGATCTATCAGGTGGCCCAGACCCAGACCCATAGCAGCTATGAAGGCCGCACCGAGGTGGTAAGAGAGCTGACCCTGGCGGATTTCACCAAGTCCCCGGGCGAGATCCTCGAAGAACGCGAAAAAGAGCTGAAGCCTTATGGAGGAACCGAGAATTACAGAGAGCAGGGCACCCTGTATCCCGGTTCGATGCTGGAAAGACCAGGCATCAAATGGGGCATGTCCATCGACATGAATTCCTGTGTGGCCTGCGGCGCCTGCGTCGTGGCCTGTCATGCGGAGAATAATGTGTCCGTTGTCGGGAAGAGCGAAGTATTACGATATCACGATATGCACTGGCTGCGCATTGACCGTTATTTCAGCGGCGACCTGCAGGACCCGGACAGCATCCAGACCCTGTTCCAGCCTATGCTCTGCCAGCATTGCGACAATGCGCCCTGCGAGAATGTTTGTCCGGTGGCAGCTACCAATCACAGCAGCGAAGGGCTGAACCAGATGGCCTACAACCGCTGTATTGGAACAAGGTATTGCGCCAATAACTGTCCTTTCAAGGTTCGTCGCTTCAACTGGGCCGATTACACCGGCGCGGACAGCTTCCCGGACAATCAGGACCAGACTACGGTTGGTAAGCTTGATCCTACGATCTTCCAGATGAATGATGATCTTACCCGCATGGTGCTGAACCCCGACGTCACCGTCCGCAGCCGCGGGGTGATGGAAAAATGCTCCTTCTGCGTACAGCGTCTGCAGGAAGGCAAGCTCAAAGCAAAGAAAGAGGACAGGCCGCTGAAGGATATGGCGGATGTGAGGACGGCTTGCCAGCAGGCCTGTCCTACGGAAGCCATCGTATTCGGCAATGTGAATGACAAGACCAGTCAGATCGTCAATACCCGGACAGTAAATTCTCAGCGCTTGTTTTATGCGCTGGAAGAGCTGCACGTACTGCCCAATGTAAACTACTTGGCCAAGGTGCGGAACACGGAGCATATCAAAGGCCTGGAAATGGAGACGGAAAATGAAGGGGCGGCTGCTGAAAAGCACTCCTAGAGAGGGTTGCGGGCCGGTGAGATCAAATGGGAAGAGGCCGGTAAAGTAAAGTATGAATAGCTAAAAGCTCAGATAACTATGGCAGTATTAAAGTACGAATCACAGGTAAGACCCCCGCTGGTATCGGGCCAGAAAGATTACCATCAGGTCACGGAGGATATAGTGCGCCCGATCGAAGCCTCTCCCTCCAGACTATGGTGGATCGGATTCCTTGTGTCTGTATTATTCCTTTGTTTTGGAATAGTATCCGTAACGCATGAGGTGGTCTATGGGGTAGGTCAGTGGAACCTGAACAGGACAGTGGGCTGGGGCTGGGATATCACCAATTTCGTGTGGTGGGTCGGTATAGGTCATGCCGGTACGCTCATTTCTGCGATCCTGCTGCTGTTCCGTCAGGGATGGCGTACGGGGGTGAACCGTGCTGCGGAAGCCATGACCATCTTCGCGGTAATGTGCGCGGGCCAGTTCCCGATCTGGCATATGGGCCGTGTGTGGTTAGCGTTCTTTATCTTTCCTTATCCCAATACAAGAGGACCGGTCTGGGTGAACTTCAATTCCCCGCTCTTATGGGACGTATTTGCCATCTCTACTTATTTTACCGTATCGCTCCTCTTCTGGTATAGTGGATTATTGCCTGACCTGGCGAGCGTGCGCGACCGGGCCAAACTGAAATGGAGAAAGATGTTCTATGGAGTCGCTTCCTTCGGATGGAGCGGATCCACCAAACACTGGCAGCGGCATGAAGCGCTGTCCCTGGTGCTGGCAGGTCTGGCTACTCCCCTGGTATTGTCCGTACATACGATCGTATCTTTTGACTTCGCCACTTCCGTCATTCCGGGCTGGCATACCACGATCTTCCCTCCTTATTTTGTGGCGGGCGCCATCTTCTCCGGCTTTGCGATGGTGCAGACCCTGCTCCTCGTAACGCGGAAGGTGCTGCATCTGGAAGAATACATAACGATAGAGCATATCGACGTGATGAATAAAGTGATCGTGCTGACGGGCTCCATCGTGGGCTGCGCTTACCTTACTGAATTGTTCATTGCCTGGTATAGCCAGAATAAATTCGAGAGCTGGGCCTTTATGCAGAACAGGGTCAATCTGTTCAGTCCGCTGGGCTGGAGCTATTACATTATGATGGGTTGTAACGTACTGTCCCCGCAGATCTTCTGGTTCCGGAAAATGAGAAGGAACCTTACGGTGACCATGTTCATGTCCGTGATCGTGAATATCGGGATGTGGTTCGAACGTTTCGTGATCATCGTAACCTCCATTTACCGGGATTATGTGCCGAGCAGCTGGTCTACTTATTACCGGCCGACCATCTGGGAGATCGGTTTCTATATGGGAACGTTCGGGCTCTTCTTTACCTGTTATTTCCTTTTCTCGAAATTCTTCCCCGTTATCGCTATAGCGGAGATCAAGCATATCCTGAAAAAATCGGGCGCTAATTACAAAGCTGAAATGGGCGTGGCCGAGAGCGAGTCGGTGGAAGCGTTCACGCATGAATTTGCACACAAACACTAGGCAAAAGACAAAAATATGGCAGTTAAAAAATTTGTGGTGGGTTGTTTTGATGACGAAGCGGTGTTGTTCCCCGCGGTGAAAAAAACCCGTTCAGCAGGCTATAAGATCCATGATGTATATACTCCCATGCCCATTCATGGTCTGGATAAGGCGCTTGGGCTGAGAGAGACCAGTCTGCACACGGCAGGATTTATATACGGGATCACCGGGACCACGACCGCACTATCCGGCATCGGCTGGATCTTCAATGCGGACT
>DATHHO010000121.1:0-33072 GCA_035317125.1 Puia sp. | reverse complement strand
GTATTTATTTTTCCGCGGCGCAAAAAGACGAAGGCGGTATCGTGAAAAATACCGGGTATCGAAACAGCAGCTTGCGGCTCAATATCGATAATCGGATTTCGGACCGTATAAAACTGGGGGTTAGCATGAATTATATCAATTCCTCTGCCGACAGGGGGCTGACCGGCAATGATAATGCGGGCGTCTCACTGGGCATAGCCCTTTCCTCGACGCCCAGCTTTGCTCAATTACATCCCGATGCCAACGGCAATTACCCGAATAACCCTTTTGCCGCGTCCAATCCTTTACAAACTATTGCGCTGATGCGGAATAATGAATCCGTCAATCGATTCCTTACCGGCATCAACCTGGAGGCCCAGTTGCAAAAAAGCAATACCAGCAATACCCGGTTCATTGCCCGTGGAGGATTCGATTTTTATAATCTGGAAACCAATGCCATGTTCCCGGGCGTCCTTCAGTTCCAGGCCATCAATAAAGGGACATCCATAGAAGGGATGACAAAGAACCTCAGTTCCAATTATATCCTGTCTCTTGTGAATACGCTGACACCTTCTGATAAATTATCGTTGACCACGTCTGCCGGGCTGACTCAGGAGAACGGGGATTATAATAATCTACTCAATGTGGCAACCCAGGTGATCTCGGGCCAGTCGAATGTCGACCAGGCCGGCGCCCTGAATGCCACGCATACAAGAAATAAATATCAGAATGAAGGTATTTTTCTCCAGGAAGAAGCCAACATCAATGATGCGGTGACCGTAACCGGAGGGATCCGCCTGGACCGTTCTTCCAACAACGGAGATGTAGGGAAATATTATGCCTATCCCAAAGCGGGGCTGTCGTGGAACCTGACAAAGACGGGGATCATTAATGGCAATTTTTTCGACAACTTTAAACTGCGGGCTGCATACGGACAGGCCAATAATGTACCTGCATTTGGAAGCAAGTTCACCGCGCTGGGTATTTCCAATATTACCGGAAATCCAGGGGTTCTTGTCAATACGCAGGAAGGGCAGGCCGACATCAAATCGGAGCGGCAGTCGGAGTTCGAGACGGGTTTCGACTTCAGCGTTCTGAAAGGCCGTCTGGGGTTTGAAGGAACCTATTATGTCAAGACGATCAATGATTTTCTGATGTTGATCAGCTTGCCTGCCTCGTCGGGCTTTGCCACCAAATGGGTGAATGCCGGCAATCTGCGTAACAGAGGTGTGGAACTGGGTATCAATGCGAGACCAGTGCAGACTAAAGATATCACCTGGAACACCTCCATCCATTTCTGGCTGAACCGTTCGCTGGTTACCAAATTTACGGTCCCTCCCGTACCACAGGGCTCATTCGGGTATGTACTGGGGTCTTTCCAGATCCAGCAAGGTAAGTCCGCAACCCAGATCCTGGGCCTTAATGGCGCCGGCGTCGGCAAACTTGGGGATGCGGAACCTACTTTCCAGATGAACAGCTATAACGAGATAACTTTCCAGAATAAATTAAGCCTGCGGTTTCTTTTACATTGGAAAAAGGGAGGTCAGAATGTAAATCTGACGAGCCTCGAAAATGATTTCGGAGGCACGAGTGTGGATTATGACAAGGTCACCAATAAGGCGGGCCTTCCCGATGGCGTCTACAGGATCACGAAAGTGGGATCGGATGCGAGCGAATTCGTCCAGACCTCCAGCTATCTGCGTCTGCGGGAGATCGGGTTGTATTATACATTCACCCGCATGCCGGTGAATGCAATAAAGGGGATTCGGATCGGCGTATCGCTCAACAACTTCCTCACGGTGACGAAATACAAGGCTTACGATCCGGAAGTCTCCAATTTCGGAACAGGTTTTTCGACAGGTGTGGATGTAGATCCTTATCCTGCAACCAAGAGGGCGGACTTTCATATTTCGGTTGATTTTTAAATTTTTCCAAAAAAAATACTATGAGAAAGTATATCAGTTTATATAATCTGTTTTTGTTGGGCGGGGTGTTGTTCCTGAATGCGTGTAAAAAGGATTATGGCGATCTTAACAATGCGACGATGGAGGCCTTTACCAATAATCCTACGGTCAGTGAATTGAATAATCTGGTCAGCGGGACCGAATCGGGCATGCGCACCAATGTGGCTTTGTATCTGGACGATGTGGGGACTATAGGCAGGGAGCTGTATCATTTTTCCACCTCCGAGCCAAGGTATGTCACCGATCTGCTGGGTGCAAACAGCGGCACGCTGAGCAACAGCAATTTCTATATCACCAATCCCTGGGCATCCCGGTACCAGGTCGTGAAGAATTGTAATATCCTTATCCAGGCGGCAAACAGTTCAAAATTGGTAACAGCGGCACAGCGAAGTGGTTATATTGGTTTTGCCAGGACCATCAAGGCATACCAGCTTCTGATGAACCTGAACCTGACGGATTCCAACGGGATAAGGGTAGATGTATCGGACCCGGATCATTTAGGTCCCTTTGTCAGCTATCAGAATGGGCTGGCGGCTATTGCCGCCCTGCTGGATTCGGGGAAGAACGATCTCAGCAATGCATCGGTCGCCTTTAAGCTGGCGGGTTTTGGCAGCTTCCAGGATGCAGCGGGCCTCACGCAGGTGAACCGTGCGCTGGCCGCAAGGGTGGCGATCTACCAGGGCAACTGGACGGCGGCCCTGACGGATCTTACACAGTCTTTTTTTGGATTGAACAAGGACCTTTCAACAGGTGTCAGCCATGTATATGGAACGGGTTCCGGCGATCAGCTCAATACTTTCTTTATCCCGCAAAACCAGACGGGCGAGGTGCGCGTGGCCCATCCATCCTTTGCGACGGATATCGAGGCAGGAGACGATCGCATCGGCAAGGCGACCCTCCGTAATTCCGTTGCCTCTCAGAGCGGGAGCGGGCTTAGCAGCAACCGGGATATCTGGGTCTATACCAACAGCACGGCAGCTGTCCCGATCATCCGGAATGAAGAGCTGGTCCTGATCTATGCCGAAGCCAATATTCAGAACTCAGATTTTCCCGATGCCGTTACGGCGCTCAATATCATCCGCAACCGGCATATCCTGGGTAATTATGCGGGGGCAGTGACAAAGGCCGCCTTGCTGACCGAAATGCTGAAGCAGAGAAGGTATTCGTTGTATTGCGAAGGGCATCGCTGGATCGATCTCCGCAGGTATAATCTGCTGAGTCAACTGCCTATCGACCGGACCGGTGATGATGTATGGACAGAATTTCCATTACCGGTGACGGAGCAATAAAATGCTGCCGGTTCGCGGCAGCGCCGGGCAGATGGCGGAGGCCGGCGTTATCTGAGTGACGTGGTCGGCTAGTTATAATATAAGGACCCCAGGAAAGAATATGGATCGATGGAAAAATATCCGTCCTTCCCATCCGGGAACTCGCCTAATTCCAATTCGAGGAAGGAGGTGGCTTCCCGGATCTTCCATATATACAACAGCTTGTCTTCCGGAGTATGTTCATGAAGCTCCGGGAGGATCTCCCGAAGCAGGCCTTGCCAGCAGGCTTCCAGCAACTGCTCTTTTTCCGTGAGTGGATCTCCGGTGGCGGGGTCGGTGGCGGGTGAGTCTTTTTTGCTCCATCCTCTCGAAGAAAAACTGGTGCCCGTCATCAGTAAGATCTCCTGTTGTGTAGAATTTGTAGCCATAGTCAAAGAGTTAAGATTCTCCTGTATTATAGACGCAAAAAAATATCAAAAGGAACGCCGGTGCGGATCAAAATTTTGTTAAATACCTGTTCGTAGTATGCCCTGCACATGGGACCTGCCTGTCGCTGGCCATATGCTGCAAATTCTATTTGCCCGGTTCGCTGGCGGCCAATAATTCCGCCAGATAATTACTCCAGACGGCGGGATTGGAATGCGTGCCATGACCTGCCGTCTGATCCGTAATGGGCAACAAGATATATTTCCCTTTTGCACATTTTTTTATCTCGCGTTCCATTATACCCAGTTCGGGTGGATTGACCTCGTCGTCTGCGGAGTTGACCGCAAAGAGAGGCGCGCTGATCTGAGCCAGATGCGGGGATGGATCATAATCTCTCGAAGCATCGAACTGGTAGATCAGGTCGTTTGCGTCCAGAGAGGCCAGATAATTTTTTTCCATTGCGTCCAGCATTGTCTCCGCCTGTTGCCGGGTGGGTGCTCTTTTTTGCAATTGCAGGGGACTGCTGCCCATGAAGAAAAGGGAAGAGGCGGCGCCGCTGAGACCGACCACCGGCTCGGAGCTATATTCACCTTCTTTCCAGGCAGGGTCCATTTCGATGAGGCTGATCGCCATTTTCCGCATCATCCTGTTGCGGCCGGCGATGGCCACGGGCAGACTGGCCAGGGGCATCAGGGCATCCATGAAACCGGGATAGGTGTAGCCCCAGACCCAGGTGTGCATGGCGCCCATCGAAGTACCCATTACCAGCCTCAGATGATTGACGCCAAGTTTTTCGGTGACGAGACTGTACTGGGCGGCAACCATGTCGTCATAGGTATATTTTGGAAATTTCATGTGTAGCCCGTTGCTGGGCTTGCTTGTCTTTCCATGGCCAAGGCCATCGGGGAGGATGATGTAATATTTCGAGGCGTCCAGAAGCTGACCAGGGCCGAAGAGGCCACCGGCGAACTGGCGGCTTAAAAAATTACGGCCGCTGCCGGTGGTGCCGTGCATGATGATGACGGCATTCGTGGTCTTGCCGTCCTTATCTTTTACCGGATGTCCTAAAGTCGTGTAGTGTATATTTAATTCAGGCAGTGTCTCGCCACTGACGAATTTGAATCCTTTGATCCTATAATCGCCTTCTGTTTCGCCGGGGTATTTTACCGGCTCGGTTTGTGCAAAGCCGCGGCTGGTGGATAGCATGGCAAGAGACAAATACAAGAAGAAGAAAAAAATAAATTTTCTTTTCATGAGCAGTTGGTTGTATCGGACAATCTCCTAAAAATAAAGCAGACGCCAGCCACTACGGAAAAAATTAGCGATGCGTTGCGGAGAATTACCTGAATCCTTGATCGGTTCTCTTATCTTTAGACAACCAAAATATGCTTGACATGAGATGTCTTATTGCGCTGATCTTTATTCTTTGTTTTGCTTGTTGCCAACAGTCGCCCAGGGGGGTGAGCCTTCAGGACTATTTTGCTATTCAGGATTCCGGCGTACAGAACGGTAATATCAGGCTGGTAGAGATCAATACTCCGAAGGGCAAGTTCCATGTATGGACGAAGCGATTTGGTAATAACCCCCGGATCAGGGTATTGCTGTTGCATGGAGGTCCCGGCGGCACACATGAGTTCTTCGAGTCTTTTGAGAATTTCCTCCCGGGAGAAGGAATTGAATTCATTTATTATGATCAGCTGGATTCGCATTACAGCGACCAGCCGAATGACAGCAGCTTGTGGACGACGGAGCATTTTGTGGAGGAAGTGGAGCAGGTGAGGCAGGCGCTGGGATTGAACAAGGATAATTTTTACTTGCTTGGGCATAGCTGGGGCGGGATCCTGGCGATGGAATATGCCTTGAAATATCAGGAAAATCTGAAGGGGCTGATCATCTCCAATATGATGTCCAGCATGCCGGCGTATGAAAAATACAATGGGTTGCTGCGGTCGAAAATGCGTAAGACGCTGGTCGATTCCCTGCAGGCCTATGAGAATAAGGGGCTTTATAAAGACAGCGTTTACCAATCTCTGGTCGTCAGCGAATATTACAAACAGCATTTGTGCCGTCTGGCGGAATGGCCGGATCCACTGGTAAGGGGTTTCAAGCATCTGAGCGAAGGCATCTATGTAACGATGCAGGGACCCAGCGAGTTCAAAACGGGCGGCCGGCTGATCACTTGGGACAGATCGAAGGACTTGCCTGCATTAAAAATCCCCACGCTTACGATCGGAGGGGAATTCGATACTATGGACCCCAAATACATGGAGTGGATGAGCACACAGGTGCAACAGGGCAACTATCTTTATTGCCCAAATGGAAGTCATTGCGATATGTGGGATGATCAGGCGCATTATTTCCCGGGCCTTATTAAATTTATAAAAGCCGTGGATGAAGGATCGTTCAAAGGAGTGGGTAAATAGGGTGCTCCCGGCTTGTTACCAAAAGGTGCGAATGATTGCAAAAACCAACTACACATGAGATATTCCCTGCTGCTGCTGTTGATCCTGAATGGCTGTCTGATCGCAGACGCACAACAAACTCAGAAGCCTCCCCTGCATGGTAAAAATTGGATGGCGATTACCGGCAAGCCATTGGCAGCCGAGGCCGGTGCGCAGATCTTTCAGAAAGGCGGGAATGCGATCGACGCCGCCTGCGCCATGCTTGGCGCGGTATGCACGATGTGGGATGTGCTGAGCTGGGGAGGAGAGACGCAGGCGCTGATCTATAATCCAAAGACCGGCAAGGTCATTTCCATCAATGCGCTGGGATATGCTCCAACGGGAGCTACCCCTGCTTTCTTCAAGGGTAAGGGATTTAATTTTCCTCCTGAATACGGTCCACTTGCGGCAGTTACTCCCGGCACGCCCGGGGGGCTCTGTTATATGCTCGCGGAATATGGGACGATGAGCCTGAAAGAGGTATTGGCTCCAGCCATGGAAATGGCCAAGGGCTATCCGATAGAGGCTCAGACGGCGAATAGTTTCGAAGGGCAGAAAAGGCGGATCAAAGAATGGCCTTACAGCAAAAAGATATTCCTTACCCATCCGGGTGAAAAAAGGGAAGCGCCCGAGGCCGGGGAGATCTTCGTGCAAAATGACCTGCTGGAGACCCTTACCAAAATGGTGGATGCCGAACAGGAGGCGCTGAAGAAGAAAAAAACCCGTAAGGAAGCGATCTATTCGGCGTATGAGCGTTTCTACAAGGGTGATATTGCAAAAGAGTTTGTCCGTGGATGTCAGGAACAGGGAGGGTTGATCACGCTGGAAGATCTGGCGACCTGGAAGCCGGTGGAGGAAGAGCCGCTGCATGTGAACTACAAAGGGATCGAGGTCTACAAACTTCAGCAGTGGACGCAGGGACCATCCCTGCTCCAGAGCCTCAATATCCTCGAGAATTTCGATCTTAAAAGCATGGGCTATAACAGTTCCAGATATATCCATACGATCTATCAGACCATGAACCTCAGCTTTGCGGACAGGGATTTCTATTATGGGGACCCTTATTTTTCCAAAGACCAGCCCATGAAGGGGCTGCTGAGCAAGGAGTATGCGAAGGAGAGGGCAAAGCTGATCGGCTATGAGCGGAACGACTACAGCGCCGCTCCCGGTGATCCTTATCCATTCGAGGGAAGGACCAATCCGTTTGTGGATCTGCTGAAACGCAGAAGCAGTTTTGGTCAGGCCCGTGGCAGGGGAAATAATGGGGCGCCATCAACGGGGGGAGCGATGAATGAGACTACGGATGTACGCGAGGTGGATGGATCGGTGGTGGGATCTGGCCTGGTGGATGGAACGGTGGCAGGAGATGGGGTGGACGAAGCCTTGTATCATGACCGTCTCTGGCGCGGCACCACGACGGTGGAGGCGGCGGATAAAGAAGGTTGGGTAATCTCCATCACGCCCAGCGGAGGATGGACACCGGCCTGTATTGCAGGCAATACAGGAGTGGGCATGAGCCAGCGGATGCAGAGCTTTGTGCTCGACTCGATCATCGATCCCTTCAATGTGGTAGAGCCACATAAGAGGCCAAGGGTAACGCTGACGCCCAGCCTCGCATTAAAGGATGGCAAGCCTTTCTTATGTTTTGGCGTGCAGGGCGGGGATACACAGGATCAGAACCTGTTGCAGTTCTTCCTGAATATCGTCGAATTCGGCATGACGGTGCAGGAATCGGTGGAGGCGGCCAATATCAATTCCGATCAGCTTTGGCTTTCTCTCGGCGGCGAGAAGATGGAAGACAGGAGGCCGCGTCCCGGACATATTTTACTGAGCAACGAGACTCCGGCATGGGTGCGGAAGGACCTGCGGGAAATGGGATATATAACAACCTACGGCGACCGAACCAGCGGGCCGATCAATGCGATATGGTTCGACTGGAAGCACAACAGCCTGTGGGGCGGCAGCAGCAATAACGGGGAGGACTATGGGATCGGCTGGTAGGATCTATTTAAAATTTCCCTTGAAAGTGCTTTTGAAATGCTGGAAGTCGGGGATAGAGACGTTCTGCACGTAAGGATTGTCAGGATGGTTTTTTATATATTCCTGGTGGTAGGCTTCGGCCGGATAAAATTTTGAAAAGGGCACTACTTCGGTGACGATCCTGGAAGAATATTTCTTTGAAGCGTTGATGCGGTTTATTTCCGCATCGATGGTCTTTTTTTCTTCCTCATTTCTGTAGAATGCGATGGAACGGTACTGGGTGCCGACATCGGGGCCCTGTCTGTCGAGCTCCGTAGGGTCCTGGCTGGCAAAAAATGCGGCTATCAGGGTAGCATAAGAAATCTTCGAAGGGTCGTAGTATACTTCCACGGTCTCCGCATGTCCGGTCTCGCCGGTACTTACTTTTTCATAATCGGGATGACGGTCTTTTCCCCCTGCGTAACCCGACACGGCATCCCGTACGCCTACCAGGCTTTGAAATACGATCTCGCTATGCCAGAAACAGCCTTGTGAGAAATCGGCTACCGCCTCGTTGGCGGAAGGCTTGCCCTGGACGCCCGAAGGGATAGCCGGCTGTTGTGTTTGCCCGCAGGAAACCAGGGCAAAGACCGAGAGAAATGTAAGGGTGAAGCGAACCATATCAATTTAATTTTTTGATTTTACTGGGGCTGCGCCGCCTTCGGGAACAAAGATCAGGGCGGCAGAGTTCATGCAATATCTTTTGCCGGTGGGGGTGGGGCCATCATCGAATACATGACCGAGATGCGAGCCACTCTTGCTGTCTACTACTTCTACCCTCTCCATTCCATCGCTGTTGTCTTTTACCAGCATGACCGCATCCGGACTGATCGGAGCATAGAAGCTCGGCCATCCCGTATGGGAATCGAATTTTTCTTCGGAGCTGAATACGGGCTGGAGGGAAGCGGCAGAATAATAGGTACCCTTTTTATAAAAATGATCGTATTCACCGGTAAAGGACCTTTCGGTGCCTTGCTGGCGGAGAATATAATACTGACCATCGGTAAGTCTCGCCTTCCATTCGGCGTCGGTCAGCTTCATTGGATATACCGTTCTGCGGGTTACGGAAGCAGGATCTGGATATTTCTTTTTTTTCGATTGAGCCCAGGAAGGCGATACATTCAGGGCCATAAAGGCAACGAACAGGAATAATGCTGAATATTTCATACCGATAGATTTTTTACAGGCGTTGGACGGGTGATGACCGGCGCATAGCATAGTAACGAGATTTCATATCAAAAGGTTTTCGCCGGCTGTTAAGAAAAAGTTGGAGTTGGGCGATTATAAAGCCCATTCGTCGGTTGATCTATCCTGAGAACCCGAAAGAATGCGACTTTTGACGCAACCTTTCCTGATTTCTCTGCGATATCCTTGTTGTTGTTTGCCAGGAAGATATTTATTACGTCAATACCAAAATATGATTATTTCTTTCTATATTAGCATTCACACCTCGGTAAACTGCAAAATAATCCTCCCTTTTGTAAGACACACCTTATCCCCCTGTAATCTTCGAACTTATCGCCCTAAACCTGTTAAAAATGCCTGTAAAAGCGCTTTCCAAGTCAGCTATCCTTATGATTTTATTGGTCCTGGCCACCATTGGCAGCTGGGAGATCTACCTGCGAAGCAAGGGGTTCGCTATTTCTTATGATGACGGCGGACCCCTCTGGTCGGAAAAGAGGGATATGGTCTATGAGCCGGCGGATAAGACCACCGTCTTTATCGGGTCTTCCCGGATCAAGTTCGACCTGGATATCCCCACCTGGGAGAAGATCACCGGCAGACATGCTGTCCAGCTCGCCGTCGAGGGCAATTCCCCCGTGCCTGTCCTGATCAACCTTGGCAACGATAAAAATTTTAAAGGAAGATTGGTTGTCGATGTAATGGAGCCCATGTTCTTTTCCCCAGCCGACGGGGGAGGGTTGAGGGATGTGCGGGAATATATCCGGTATTACGAAAAACGCACTCCTACCCAACGGGCCAGCTTTAAGCTGAATCATATGCTGGAGTCCCAGCTCGTCTTCCTGGATAAGGATTTCTTTTCTTTAAATGCCAGACTGGATGAGCTGAAAATACCCAACCGGCCCAATGTCTACTTCTTTCCCCTGTTCCCGATGGATTTCTCGAGGGTAAGCTTCGACCGGCAGGATAAGATGACCCCCCGGTTTCTGGCCGATACCAGCCTTCAGCACCAGGTACAGCATATCTGGCTCTTTATAATGGCAGCAGGCCGGAATGCGCCGCGCCCTAAAGTAAATCCTGTCCCCGGCATTATCCAATCGGTGAAGGAAGCTGTCGAAAAGATCAGGTCAAGAGGCGGAGATGTAGTCTTCATAAAGCCTCCGGTCAACGGTCCTTTCCAGGCCGCGGAGATGGGAGGTTTTCCCCGTGCGAAATTCTGGGACCCTTTACTGGTGACTACACAATGCCAGGGCTTTTTTTTCACCGATTACCCGGAGACGGCACATATGATCTGCCCCGAATGGTCGCATCTGAGCCCGCAGGATGCGATCCTGTATACCAGGGCCCTGATCAACGAACTGCCAAAACCCTTTGTTCAATAAAGCGCCGACGGCGCCGCAATAACCTATTCACCCCAAACTGACCAGTCATGCTTTTCAACTCTTATACGTTCATCGCTTTTTTCGTGATCGTGCTGATCCTGCACAATCTTCCGTTCACCTGGAAGGTAAAAAAGATCAACCTGCTGCTGGCGAGCTATGTTTTCTATGCGGCCTGGAACCCGCCTTTTATTCTGCTGTTGTGGCTTTCCACCGTGGTAGATTTCTTTGTGGGACGGGCATTGTATACGCAGACGAACCCGCATAAGAAAAGGCTGCTCCTTGTGGTGAGCCTGATCGGCAATCTCGGCATGTTATGCTTCTTCAAATACGGAGGATTTCTGCTGGAGAATTTCGTAATGCTGATGCACGGGCTGGGGATAAGTTTCAACCCGGCCAAGCCGAATATCATCTTACCCGCGGGCATTTCCTTCTATACGTTCACCACCCTTTGCTATACCATCGACATGTATAAGAAGAAGAGCAAGCCGGTGAAGTCCATGCTCGATTTTTCTTTGTTTGTGACTTTCTTTCCTCATCTGGTGGCCGGCCCGATCGTGCGGCCTCCCCAGCTGGTGCCGCAATTTGAAACGCCAAGGACTGCCACGAAGAAACAGCTGCTGGAAGGCCTGTTCCTTCTTTCCCTGGGTCTGTTTATGAAAGTGGTGCTGGCCGACAGCATGCTTTCCGTTTCGGCGGATGCTATTTTCAATTCTTCCGGCAGATTGCCTGTCCTGGATGCCTGGATGGGGGTGCTGGCCTTTTCGGGGCAGATCTTCTTCGATTTTGCGGGGTATTCGACTTGCGCCATCGGTGCGGCCCTATGCCTTGGCTTTATATTGCCACAGAATTTTTTCTATCCCTATGCGGCGATCGGTTTTTCCGATTTCTGGCGTAGGTGGCATATCACGCTGTCCTCCTGGCTCCGCGACTATCTCTATATTCCTTTGGGCGGCAACCGATCAGGCAAATTCCGCACCTATATCAACTTGATGATCACCATGTTACTGGGCGGTCTCTGGCATGGGGCGAACTGGACATTTGTCGCCTGGGGCGGCATGCATGGATTCTATTTATGGGTAGAAAAGTATTTCAGGGACCGTAAGGAGCGGACGATGGGGCAGAGGTTTCTCCACGCAGAAGGTCAGGCGGCAGGGGCGATGCTGGAGCCGGTGCCCGTAGTCATGATGAAATCCTCCATGGCACCTGAATTTACGATTAATAAGAAGAGCGCGGGATTCGTCTATGCCCTGCTCACGTTTTTCCTGATCAGCCTGACCTGGGTATTTTTCCGGAGCGCTACCTTTTCTCATGCCGGACAGCTGCTGATGTCCATGTTCGGCGGCGCACAAGGGGCAACGCCGATCCTGACCACGCTGGCGGTCATCAAAGTAACGACCATCGTCGGGGTCATGCTGCTGGCTCACTGGCTGATGCGCAATACGAAAGTGCTCGATCTCGCGTACCGGCTTCCCTGGTGGCTGACGGGTCTGGGCTGGTCTGCGATGGTCATTTTATTGATCCTGAGCCAGGAAAGCGGCAGTTCCTTTATTTATTTCCAATTTTAGCCTGCCGGCGGTGCAACAATCTTAAACATGGGTCGACCTTAAGGGGAAAGCAGCCAACGTATAACCCAATTGCATATCCATGTTTAAGAATTATCTGAAAGTAGCGTTCCGCAATCTCTGGAAGAACAGGGGCTTCTCCTTTATCAATATCATGGGCCTGGCCATCGGTATGGCCAGCGCCATGCTTATTTTGCTGTGGATCCAGAGCGAGCTGCGTTATGACCAGTTCCACGAAAAAAAAGACCGGATCTACGAAGCCTGGAATCATGCGGCGTTCAGTGGGGAAATGCATAACTGGAATACCACGCCCAAGGTGCTGGCCAGGACCATGCAGAACGACTTTCCGGAAGTTGAACATGCCATACGGGTGAACTGGCCCAGTAATTTCCTTTTCAGCGTGGGAGAAAAAAGGCTCACCGTGAGCGGGAATATCGTGGACTCCGTTTTCCTCCAGGTGTTCAGCTTCCCATTGCTGAAAGGCAATGCGCTGACGGCCCTGAATGATCCGCATGCCATTGTGCTTACGGAGAAACTGGCTAAAAAAATATTCGGTGATGAGGAGGCGATGGGTAAGATCATAAAGATCGATAATCAGTATAATGTTACGGTGACGGGGATCGCAAAAGACTTGCCGGAAGATTCGAGGTTCAAATTCGAATGGCTGATGCCCTGGGCCCATCTGAGGACGATGGGACAGGACGATAATAACTGGGGCAACAATTCCACCCGTACTTATGTGCTGTTGAAGCCGAATACCACCCTTGCCTCCATTGCTCCCAAAATGAAGGTCCTGAAGGGCCGGTACGAAAAGGACGAGCCCAAATGGGAGATGTTCCTGTACCCGATCAGCAGATGGAGATTGTATTCCAACTTCAAGGGAGGCGCCGAAGACGGAGGCCGTATTACCTTTGTGAAATTATTCGGGATCATCGCAGCCTTTATCCTGCTGATAGCCTGTATCAATTTTATGAACCTGAGCACGGCCAGGAGCGAGAAAAGGGCGAAGGAAGTGGGGATCCGCAAGGTCGTGGGCGCACCGAGGTCAGCCCTCATTTCTCAATTCATCGGGGAATCCATATTGCTGTCTTTTATTGCGGGCCTTTTCGCCCTGGGGATCGTTCAGCTCAGCCTTTCGGGGTTCAACCATCTTACCGACAAACATCTGCGTATCGAGTATGAGAATATTTATCTCTGGCTTGCCGGGCTGGGCTTTGTCCTGTTCACCGGATTTCTGGCGGGCAGCTATCCGGCCTTCTTTCTTTCCTCTTTCCAGCCCGTAAAAGTGCTGAAGGGGACCTTCAAGGCGGTAAATGCCCTGATCACGCCCCGAAAGGTGCTGGTGGTGATCCAGTTCACTTTTGCCATTACGTTGATCATCTGCACCATTATCGTCAAGCAACAGATCAGTCATGCGCAGAACAGGGATACGGGGTATGATAAGAACAATCTCGTCTATCATTTCCTGACCGGGGATGTCGAGAAGAATTATACGCTTATAAAAAATGAATTGCTTGCCTCAGGCGCTGCCAGTTCCGTAAGCAAGACGAGCGCTCCGTTGACGCAGGGATGGAGCGATAGCTGGGGGTTCGACTGGAAGGGGAAAGACCCCAATGATAAAACGGATTTCGACCGGTATTGCGAGGACGAGAATATGGCGGCCACGGCAGGGCTGCAATTCGTGCAGGGCAGGGACTTCGATCTGAGGCAATTTCCAACCGATTCGACGGGAGTGATCCTGAACGAATCGGCCGTCAAGGCCATGAATTTCAAGGCGCCCGTCGGGCAGATCGTAAAAGATGACGGTATCGACTGGCATGTGGTGGGAGTGATCAAAGACTTTATTCTGCAATCCCCGTATTATCCGACCAAGCCGATGGTGATCGAAGGAGCGAAGGGATGGTTCAATACGATGCATATAAAACTGAACAGCAGCAATCCGACGACGCAGAACCTGAAGAAGGCCGAGACCATTTTTAAAAGATACAACCCCGAGTATCCATTTGAATATCATTTCATCGATGATGACTATGCGAAAAAATTCGATGATGAAAGGCGCAGCGGCACGCTGGCTGGCTTATTTGCCAGCCTTACGATATTCATATCCTGTCTGGGCCTCTTCGGTCTGGCAACGTATACGGCACAAAACCGTATCAAGGAGATCGGCGTGCGCAAAGTCCTTGGCGCCTCCGTCACCGGGATCGCGGCGCTGCTCTCCAAAGATTTCCTGGTGCTGGTATTCATCTCCTTTATTATCGCAGCGGCAGTAGCATGGGTAGCCATGTGGTTCTGGCTGCGCGGATATCCATACCGGGTAGACATCCAGTGGTGGGTATTTGCCATGGCTGGCATCATATCGATACTGATCGCGGTGGTTACCGTGAGTTTTCAGGCCATAAAGGCCGCTATAGCCAATCCGTCGAAGAGCCTGAGAACGGAGTAGCCACTAGCGGGAGCTCCAGCGGAACCATTTGATGCCCAGGTAGGCGAACACAATCGTATAGCCGAGCGTGATCAGCAGGGACATGGAGGTCTGCTCATTCCAGGTACCTGGTACCAGGCCGGCGGAGACGATGCGTTTCACCGTGCCATAGGGTGAATATTTTACCAGCTCTCCAATCTCCTTGCCCAGCATGCCCAGCTCTCCGAACATTCCGATCATAATAAAGGCGATATAGACCAGTCTGGAAGTGGCGTTGACCGTCTCGGGATTCTGTATGCGTCCAACAATGACCTGGCCCAGGGCCAGGTAGACTGCGCCCCCGACGATCGCCATGGCGAAGCCAAAAAGATATCCTGCAGCGCTTAGGGAGATATGATCAATCTGATAACCGAAGATAAAAACGAGGGTGGTCAGGATCATGATCATAATCAGCTGAACGGCGATGCGGCTGGCCATAATGGCCCAGCTGGGAACCGGCGCT
Organism: Puia sp.; assembly: GCA_035317125.1. Classification (GTDB taxonomy): domain Bacteria; phylum Bacteroidota; class Bacteroidia; order Chitinophagales; family Chitinophagaceae; genus Puia. The sequence goes on along the minus strand of DATHHO010000121.1, from coordinate 17,925 downwards.
ACACGGAGCCGCTGGAAAATGCCTTTGTCGCGGTCACGGGCGATGGAATTGGAATAGCCCATCAGTCCGATGGCGGTAAGTCCGATCGTGATACAGTTGGAGAGAACGAAGGCGCCGCCCAGTTTGTCCACCAGTCCTTTCCAGGAGACGAGAATAATGAGGGGGAGGAGGACGACGAGGAAGGAGGCGCGGCGGTTGCGCCATTGGGTCCGCAGGTCTGAGCGGAGCAGGCTGGTGAATACGGAAGAGGGAGAAGGGATATTCATGGACGGGGCCGCTGTAGTGGGATAGGTGGCGGAGATCGGCGTTATAGTAGTTGACATATTTTAACTTTTTATGCTGGTGGTCGGTGGTTGTTTATAGTCGGTGGTTGTTTATGAACGGATGGCGGTACCGGTGAGCCCGATGAATACATCTTCCAGCGTGATCCTTCCTTTGCGGGAGGCGCGGATGACTTCGGGGAGGGCGCAGTTATCGTCGATGATCGCTTGCGGGGTATCGATAGTGATGATCTTTCCGTGGTCGATAATGGCGATGCGGTCGCAAACGGATTCGGCCTCTTCCATCGAATGGGTGGTGAGGAGGATGCCGTGCCCTTTATCGCGCATGGCTTCGATGCGTTGCCAGAGCTGGCGCCGGGCCTGGGGGTCGAGGCCGGTGGTGGGTTCGTCCAGCAGGACGAGCCGGGGATTGTGGATCGTGGCAATGACAAGCGATATCCGTTGCTGCTGGCCACCGGAGAGCTGGCCGTAGCGTTTGCCCGCCGAATCCAGCAAATTAATCTCGTTCAGAATAGCGTCCACCTGTCCATTGGCGAGATCGACCCCATAAATACCTGCATACAACTGAAGTATTTCCGATACGGTCAATTCCGGCTGGAAGCTGGTAGCCTGTAATTGCACGCCCATGCAGGCGCGGGCATAGCGGGGTTGTTCCCGGATAGAATACCCTGCGACGCGGATATCGCCGGACTGAGGTTTCAGCAAGCCTTCCACGGCGCTCAATGTGCTGGTTTTGCCAGCGCCGTTAGGGCCCAGTAATCCAAAGATCTCTCCTGCCTGCACGGTAAAGGAAACATTGCTCACGGCCTGGAACGAGCCGTAAGAGATGTTTAGTCCTTCTACCAGGAGGACATCTTGTTTAGGTTGATTGTCCATTTCTTGAGTTGGTTTGGTTGTTGAGAAGCTAAGATATCACGTTCAGCTGTGCTTTGCAAAGCCTTTACGGTGAGGTAAGGAAGTTTTCCGGTGAGTAAAGCCTGCTGGGCGGTGAAAATAAAAAAAGCCCCGCATTGCGGGGCTTTTTTTATTTTTTTGCGGTACAGATCTATAATTTCGTCACTACAACATTCTCCGTCAGGGTCCTGTTCACTACAAAGCGATGCGTTATTTCATCATTGCCTTTGCGGATAACGAAAGTAGGATGTATTTCCGATGCATCTTTTTCGAGGAAAAGAGATTTTGAGAAATGAACATCGGTGAACTGCTGGCGGTAGATAACGTCACCGACATCATTTTTTACGATCAGCCAGAATTTATCGGCATTCGGATTCTCGAATTTCACGCTAAAGATCACGTTGTTGTCGTCTGATCCAACATATTTAACCGATACCTGACCTTCGGTGAGGCCGGAGGGCTTTTTATCATTGATGCCATTGGCCTGGCTGCTCAGCGGGTTACTTACGAACAATACGATCACGGCTACGATTGCAGAGATTGTTTTTACTACACGGGTGCTTACAGAATTTGTCTTCATATACTTTGATTTATATTTACTTGTTTAAAGATTTGGCAGGCAGGCAACGTTGATTTGGCGGGCAATGTTGATTCGGCGGGCAATGTTGATTCGGCGGCAGGCAATGTTGGGGACAAGCAATTGGCGGGTGCGCCATCCGATCCGGGGGTCGTTATATCCTGTGGATCTTATACAAAAGTATAGTATGCTAAATCAGTGTACAAACCCTTTTTCCCGGATTTTATTATGCCTAAACCGGTGTATTAGCTGCAGAAAGGCTTTACAGACAAGGGTTTCGGAGGTTTTTTCGCATGATGACCAACTGGTTTTAACCCATATTTATCCAGCTTCCCCATTTTTCCAGCATCCCTACTAATTCCTCCTGTCTGACCGGTTTGCTGAGATAATCGTTCATTCCTCCGGCCAGGCAATTTTCCCGGTCACCCTGCATCGCATTAGCCGTCAGGGCAATGATCACGGGTTGAAGGCCCTTGCTGGTGCGGATTATACGGGTTGCTTCGAGCCCATCTATTTCAGGCATTTGTATATCCATGAGGATGAGGTCATAGTTTTTTTCGACCAATTTGTCCAGCACTTCCTGTCCATTTCCGGCAATTTCCGGTGTATAGCCCATCCTGTTCAGAATGATCAGTGCGAATTGCTGATTGATGGGATTATCCTCGGCAACGAGGATCTTCAGCGGGTACTTTTCAGACAGATCATGGGGCAACAGGTCGCCAGTCCCCTGATCGCCCATACTGCCGGAATCGGTCATGCTGGCTGGTAAGGGCGAAGGTCTGACAATCATCCTGGCATTGATCGTAAAGGAAAATGTGGAACCTGTTCCTGGTGTGCTTTTTACATCGATCTGACCGCCCATCAGGCGGATCAGCTGGTCGGAGATCACCAGGCCCAGGCCGGTGCCGCCATATTTCCGGGTAATGGAGGGGTCTACCTGTGAGAATGCTTTGAACAGGCGGTCCAACTTGTCAGTGGGGATGCCGATGCCCGTATCTTTTACTTCAAACCCGATCGTAATGGGGCCTTCGCTTGCAGGAGCCTTTTGGTAAGCCCGTACCAGCACTTCTCCCTCATGGGTGAATTTTATGGCATTTCCTACGAGATTGATCAAAACCTGCCGCAGTTTGGTCCCATCACAAAGAACGGGCTTTGGCAGCGATGGGTCCAGATCATAATGCAGTTTCAGCCCTGCCTCACCGGCCTTAGCGGCGAAGAGCTCAAGGACTTCCTTCAGACAGGATTGCAGATCGACTTCCTTTTCATCCAGCTCCATTTTACCCGATTCGATCTTTGAAAAATCCAGGACATCGTTGATCACGCTGAGCAGGGCTTCTGCGCAGTTCTGGATGGTGTCCGTATATCCTTTCTGTTCGGTATCGAGAGGGGTCTGGGCCAGCAAAGAAGCCATACCGATCACGCCATTCATGGGAGTGCGGATCTCATGGCTCATATTGGCCAGGAAAATGCTTTTTGATCGGTTGGCTTTCTCTGCATCGATACGTGCTTTTGCCTCGTCGAGGCGTGCCTTTCGTTCTTCGTCTATAGCATGGCCTAATTGCTCGGTGCGCTCCTGCACCAGCTGTTCCAGATGTTTTTTCTGGGCCTTGATCATATTGACGCGTACGAGTAAGAACGTTACGCAACCCCCTATTATGACCAGGACCATTCCCAGCTTGAACCATAGGGTGAGCCAGAATGGGGGAGGGATCCTCAGTTTTATAGCAGCCTGACGCGGCGACCAACCACCTTCATAGTCCAGCCCTTTTACCATAAAGACATAATCTCCGGGATCCAGGTTGGTATAGGTGGCGGTGCGTTTTTCACCGATATCGTTCCAGCCTTTGTCAAAACCTTTCAGCATATAGGCATATCGTCTTTTTTCCCGTGCGGTGTAGTTCAGTGACGCAAAATCGAATGAGATGACCGAATAATTCCAGGGGATAGTGAGCCCGGTGGTTTCGGTGATGGATTTTTTAAGCGGAGAAGGGTCATTACTGTCTTTGGCAATGGGCACCTCTTTATTGAATACCGAAAATCCCGTTATCAATAAAGGCGGTTGTGCAGGATTTTCTTTTATGCTGTCCGGGAAGAACTCATTGAAACCGTTGACGCCTCCAAAATACAAGGCGCCAGAACTGGCCTTGCAATAAGCATGTTCTTTGAACTCGTAGGATTGCAGTCCATCCGAAACCCCGAAATTCTTGAAGGTTTTTGTTGCTATATTGAACCTGGATATACCTTTATTGGTGCTGATCCAGAGATTACCTTTCCCATCGGGCAATATCCCGAAGATCACGTTGTTGGGCAGTCCATCTTCCGTCGTATAGGTCTTAAAACTATTGAGCCGGGAATCGAAAGAGTTAAGCCCCATCATGGTCCCGATCCATAATTTTCCTTCGGGGTCTTCATAGATCTCACCGACCCTGTTGTCGCTCAGACTGGTCTTTTTGTCATCATGCAGAAATTGCGTGAACTGGCGGGATTTTATATTAAACCTGTTCAGTCCGCCGCCATCGGTTCCCACCCAGAGATTGCCTTTGCTGTCCCCGAAGATGGAATGAACCTTTTTACAATTGATGCTGGCAGGATTAGTCTCATCGAAGGCATAGTGGCTGAAACTGCCGTTGCTGGGATGATAGAGGTCCAGACCACCTCCATATGTCCCGATCCATATGTTCTTATCATGGTCCTCCAGGACAACATACGCGTTGTTGCTGCTCAGGCTTGACCCATTGGCCGGATCGTGCTGGAATTGCCGGTAAGTGTTCGTCTTTGGGTTAAAGACCGTGATACCGTCGGCCCAGGTACCGATCCAGACGTTCCCCTTGCTGTCCTCGGTGGCGCACAGTACATAATTTCCACATATACTGTTGGGATTGGCTTCCTCATGCCGGAAATTCTTAAATGTTTTTGTCTGGGGATCAAAGAGATCGAGGCCGCCGCCATCCGTGCCTATCCATAATTTTTTCTTCGAGCTCTGGACAATACAAAGCACATTATTATTGCTGAGGCTGTTCTTATCCGAGCCGAGCCGGTAATGGTGAAACCGTTCCTTGTCTTTGTTGAAGATATTCACGCCTCCGGCAAAGGTCCCGACCCACATATTCCCGTTGTTATCCCTGTAAGCCGAGTGAAGAGAATTGTTGCTCAGGCTGGTATTGTCCACATCATCATGCCCGTAATTGTGAAATGTGTTTGTCTGCGGATCATAAACGCTCAGGCCGCTGTTCTCGACCCCGATCCATAGATTTTTCTCCTCATCTTCTCCCAGGGTGTAGACGACGTTGCCGGGCAGGCTGTTGGGGTTATCCGACTGGTGTTTAAAATGACGGAAACTTTGCCCGAGACTATCCATCAATTCCAGCCCGGATCCATCGGTGCCGATCCACAGGCGACGCCTGCAGTCTTCATAGATGACCCATATTTTATCATCGCTGAGGGAAGAAGGGTCGTTCTCATGATGACGGAAATGCGTAAAAGACCCTTTCTTTTTGTCCAGCCTGTCCAGTCCTCCCCCATAGGTGCCTATCCATACATTTTTCCGGCTGTCAACGAACACATCCCTTACATAATCATTGCACAGACTCTGGGCATCCTTTTCATTATTGAAGTACCTGAAAAAATGATCTTTACCAGGCTCAAAATAATTCAATCCCCCGTCTTCCGTGCCGATCCACAAATTTCCTTGTGCGTCAAGGGCCAGGCTGGTGAGCAGATCGCTGGAAAGCTTAGAACTATCCCCTTTGTCTGCCCTGAAAGAAGTGAACTGGTCTTTTTCCCGGTCGTACCGGTTGAGCCCTCCACCGCGGGTCGCGACCCAGATGACTCCTTTATTGTCTTCGATGAGGTCGGAGATAAAATTATTGCTGATGCTGTTCTTATTTTTTGGGTCATTTCTATAAATGGTGATCTGGTAGCCGTCGTATTTATTGAGCCCGTCGCGGGTGCCGAACCACATAAATCCCTTTCCGTCCTGCATCACACAAAGCACATTGTTCTGTGAAAGCCCTGCGTTGATGTCGAGATGATCGAATTTCAGACTTTGCCGCTGTGCTGCTGCGGGGAAGCTGAAAAGCAGCAGTAATAAGGACCAAATGGGAGATATCCTAATAGGTTTTGGCAGCATCGGTCGACTCTTGTCAAAGGTTTAGAGGATTTACGAAGATAATGCGGATGGTTACCAGGCTCAGAATCAACCTCTAACGGGTATGACCCGTGCGTATTTCACCCATTCCGCCTTTTCTGGGGGCAGTAAGTGTTTTTCCTTATATGTCCTTGATTTTACGGCTGGGCTTTGACGGGGGACTTTTTGACCAAAATTGTGGATGTGATGCGGGCAGGTTGGCCATCGGGTGAGATCCCCTGGATGACGACGGCATAGTTTCCCGGGAGGTCGGAGGTATAGAAATGCAACTGTTTTTTACCCTTTTCATCGGTGAGGACATCTGGCGACCAGTACAGGAGATTCCTGAGATCGGGGATCCGGGTCAGCGATTGCTGAACGTTGTCATAGATGGGGGTATAGAATTCCCGCTGAAGCTGGGATCCCTGATATTCCAGGATAAATGCACCGGGGTCAAGAGGAAGGCCGGCGAGGTCGCCCTGGTAAGTAGTATAGCTGACGATCCCGTCATTTACGGATGGGCCGAAACAATATCGTTTGGTCATCACCTCTACTTTTTTAATTTTAAGGGGGTCGAACTGGATGATCCGGGTCGCATCGGAGATGGGAACTCCGTCGAACAGGATCAGAGGACCTGCGTCAAAAAAGAACTCAGTGGACTGATCGGACCGTACGGCGTATTCGAATTTTCCTTTGTTGTTCCTGACCCGGACCTCTTTTACATATTCCCTCATTACTTCTTCCATCGTGGTGAACCGGACGTATTCATCCAGAAAATATTTTTTATCGGGCGTGCCGTAAAAGGCGGTCGTATCGGGGATGGATGGGGAATAAAACCGCTGTTTTTTATCTGGTTGATATGCATTCTGAGTTTGAGCGCCGATGCTGCGGAAGACCAATGCATCCTGCCATTTTTGTGGCAGCAGGAAGTCGGGAAGTTTCCTTTTGCTGAACTGATCCGAATAAGGGCTGGCGATATCTATTGCATAGAGACTGTCTCCGGCGCCTCCGGCCTGCATCACTATTTCATGGGGACCATACAGATCTGCGATAATGAAACGGACCTGTCCTCTTTTATTACTAACCGAGTTACTGAGCCGGAATTGTTGGCCTGGCACCGAGAGGTATGCGGGTATGTTCTGGACTGGAAGGCCCGATCTTTTATCGGTGAGGACGCCGGTGACCACCTGACCTGCGTATTCTGGCAGGAACTCAAAAGAGGAAGCTTTATCCTGCAGGATATTGTCCCAGCGGAACCGGCTCCAGCCCTGTGTGAGCAGCAGATCTTCGAGGGCCTCGCCAGCCTGGCGGTCGCCGCTGGTAAAATAGTAATCCGGTGATCCAATGGCGCCTTTCAGGTCCGAGCTCAGCAATAAATAATTCTGGATATCTTCCTGTTCGACGGGTTGCAGGGAGTCGATCAGATAAACGGCCATCGACATATTCATCATCGCCGGCTGACCTGTAGCATCCTGAGCGGATAATTCCATGTTTATTTTCTGACGCGATGTGTATTCTGTCTGGTCTGACCTCAGCTCCAGTTTCATTTTGGCGGGGGCGATAAAATACAGTCGTTCACAAACTGGTTTCTTATCCTGGCTGAATATTGTGAGATGTGAAATGCCCTGGCCGAGGATGCTCTTATCTATCAGAAACTGCGCCGTGCCATCGGTCAGCGCTTTACGTTCGGTCCGTTTTACGGAGCCACGCGTATGTACGAACAGATATACATCCGAGGAAGAAGGCTGAGCATTGCAATGGACGGTGACCTTTATCTGGCTGGCGCCTGCGACAGGGGTGTCGGAAACGCTCATTACATAGCCCTGTTCGTAAATGGCCGGTAGCTCGGGCGTTACCGGAGAATGGGCATCGGTTTCGAGGATTGCCTTGTAATGATTGCCTTTTACCGGGGTGAAAAGGAATTGTCCCATGCCAGCATGAAGGGTCTGAAAACGAACGACCGTATCATTCTGGGCGTTGACGATCAGCCCCCGGCAGTTGAGGCCTTTCCCAGACTGGTCGACAGCACGGAAGGCCAGCTTGCTGGTCATTCCATATACCATATTTCCTCCCTCCGGAAAAAATTGAATATCGTATGCGGGAGCCTTTCCGGCACCTGAAGTAGGATCGCCGGCCTCCGTCCTGGAAGGTGCGGCGTTCTTCAGCGAATTGACGATGGTGATCGTTTTTTCGAAATACTGATCGGGGCTGAAGTTTTTCATCCAGTGCGTATAGGCGCGGAAAGTATAATTCCCGGAGTGGATGGAAAAAGGCAACTGAAATGACCCGTTGCCAAATCCTTCTTTCAGGGCTATCTTTCCCTGGAGGAAGGGGCGCTGATCTGCGGAAAGAATTTCCACATAGGCCAGCTTGCTGAGATCAAGCGGTCTGTGAAAGCTGCCGTCGACCACATAACATTTAAACCACACGATCTCACCCGCCAGGTAAAAGGATTTATCCGTATGAACGAAAACCTTTTCTTCCACTGTGTTCGCACGATAGCTGTCGAACCGGGCAGACAGGCCGGAAAACTGATCGGGCTGGCCGGGAGGGCTATCGGGCATGGTTCTCTGCGCAGAGACGGATAAGCCAAACAGCAGCAGAACAAGGGAGAGATAAGCGGGCATTTATACTAATTTTTGTTTTTGATGATGAGTCGTTGCTTGCCTGCGGCCTACCAGAAGCTTGGCCGCTGGTTAGTCCCACCCCTCACCAGGCAGTCCACACATTCGCTTCGGGCGAGAACGATGGCACCGCTTGAGAAATAATAAGGAAGGAAACCGGGTGTATAATAGGGCGATGCAGGATTATCATAAGGATAATCTGAGAAGTCGTTAGGGTTCTGCCCGACCACTCTTGTTTCGCAGGCGATAGGGATCGAATCCCATTGACTGAGCTCGTTGTGATGGATGAAGAGCCTTTTTTGCTCAACCGAACTTGCGGTCAGGTAGCCGATGACGGGTTCGGCAGCATTGTTGACCCTGTGGATATTACCGACGAGCTGGGAGGGCTGTGCATCGAAGAGAGAGCCCATCTGCTGGGTATTTTTCTGGAGGATGCTCCAGTATTGATAAGCCGGCTGGGTCAGCACATATTGGTTGACCAGAATGCTGTACCGGACGTCGAGCTTTGAAGAACCGTTGAGGACCGTGGTGATGGGCGACTGATTTACAAGATCCTGGCTGAGGCCTACCGAAGATGCAAGTGAGATATTCGTGGAATTGGCTGTTTCCCAGCATGTCCGGGTCTGTTTGGTGGAGTCGAGAAAGTCGGTATAATAGATCTTGTGATTCTGCACGGCAAGGATGCTCTGCAAAGGGGAATGATATTCCCAGGTCTCTACATAATCCCATTGATAATAATGACTTTGGTTTGCGGGGTCGTGCGTGCTCACGGATACGGTAACATCCCGCTGTTGCTGCCAGGAGAGGCTGTCGATGGGGGGGGATTTTGCCACGGTGACATAGTCCGAAAGGTATTGTATCCCACTGCTGGTCGTGATCTGAAGCCGGTATTTTTTTGCTGGATTGAGGGTGATGCCGGCAGAAGTATAAAATCCCTTACCCTGATCCGTTAAGGCATAATTATCACCGGCCTCTCCCTGGATCACTAATTTGTCATTGGGCTCCGGAATAAGACCGCCGAGGGAATCGCCGATCTTCTGGCTGCGGGATAAGCGCATCGTAGTGACCTGGCCAGGCCCACCGTTCAGTACGCCATCCACTACCAGTATGTTGGGATTGGCCTCAATGGCAGGAGGAGAATAGGATTGTTTGCAACCACCCCAGGGCCAAACCAGGCAAAGGGCTAAACAGCCGATCAGGACTCTCAGTTTCGGATTCATACGTTTAAAATCTAATATTATAGGTGACAAAAGGAATGGCTGTTCCAAAAATGGACAGCTTATATCCTTTTATAATTCCTGCCTCTTCGGTGAAATACACGGAATAGGGATTCTTTCTTGCCGTGAGGTTATAAACACCCAGGGACCATGAATTATGGAATACTTGTTTCAGTCTGTGATTGCCTTCGATGTTCATTGAAAAATCGGCCCGGAAATAATCGGGGATCCGGTACTGATTTCTGTCCGAATAATATACTCTCTGCGAACCGCCCAGGAAGAAAGTAGCAATGGGCAGCGTGATCGGACGGCCCGTGCTGTAGATCGTATTCAACGAAATGCTGTATCGGTGTGAGAACCGGTAATTCCCTATAAAATTCACCGAATGGGGCTTGTCGAAACTGGCGGGGTAGTAATTCCCTTTGTTGATCGTTTCGCCGGCGATGGGGTCGTCCTGCTGAAGCTGGGTCCGGGAATAGGTATAGCTGAGCCATCCGTTCAATTTCCCGGCTGTCTTCTTGATCAGGAGCTCGGCCCCGTAGGCCCTGCCCCGGGTATTGATGACATCCGTCTCGATGTGATGATTCAACAGGAGGCTGGCCCCACTCTTATAATCGAGATAATTGTGAATGTTCTTATAATATACTTCCACAGAGGTCTCCAGAGAACTGGACGGAAAATTCTTGTAGAACCCAAGGGAGATCTGGTCGCCGAGCTGGGGGGGTATATTCGGATCGCTTAGTTTCCAGGTATCCGCCGGAGAGATCGCCGTCGTGTTGGACAACAAGTGGATATATTGCCGGAGGGTATTATAGCTGAACTTTATGGAAGCATTGTCCGAAAGACTGTACCGGAGGGACATGCGGTATTCGGGGCCCTGGTAGGTTTTGATATTCTTGCCCGATGCATAGTGCAGGGTATCCTGCAACGTACCTGGTTCGCGGGGGAGCCCCGGCACATAAGTATATTCATCGTGGGGCCCGAGATAACTGTACAGGGAATAACGAAGACCGATATTCAGGGCAAGCCTGGAAGTTATCGTGTACTGGTCCCCGAGATATGCGGAGGTCTCCAGCGCCTGTTCTTTGGGTACGATATCAGCAACCACGAGAGAGTTGCTGCCTGAAGGGCGTTTGGATCCCGGATCGAGCTGATAATAGATCGACTGAACACCGAAGTCCAGCGCATGCTTATAGGAAGGTGTATAATTAAAGTCCAGATGAAAACTGCCCTGGTTGACATTATACGCGAATTTATAGGCATTCACCGGATTCTTATCGCTGGATTGGGAATACTGGTAGTGGTCCAGTCCTGCGGTAGCAACGCCATAGAACTGATTATTAAAAATATGCTTCCATTTCAGGTTCGCGTTGCGGTTGCCATATTTATACGCCGTATCGCTGTTAAGCCTGAAGGCGTCGTTGCTCATATAGCCCGTCAGGTAGAGATTGTTCTTTGCGTTCACCGTATGGCTGATATGCAGGTCGAAATCGTTGAAGGAAGCGCTGCTGTTGGTGTATTCCGATTTCGGGAGGGCCTTCAGGATCCAGTCGGAATAGGTAGTGCGGGCGCTGAGAATAAAGGAGGTCCTGTCCTTTATAAGCGGCCCTTCCAGCATGACCTTGCTGGTGAGGGGGCCAATGCCTATACTGCCGGCCAATTTCTTGCTGTTGCCGTCCCGGGTCGATACGTCGAGCACGGAAGACAGTCTGCCGCCATATTTTTCAGGGATAGAGCTTTTATAGAGCTCTACTCCTTTTATGATATCGGGGTTGAATGCCGAGAAAAAGCCGAACAGATGAGAAGGGTTGTAGATCGTATTGTCGTTAAAAAGAATGAGATTCTGGTCGGCAGATCCGCCGCGTACGTTAAAGCCCGTGCTGGCCTCTCCGACGGAAGTGACGCCGGGAAGGGTAAGAACGGCCCGGAGCACATCGGCTTCGCCGAGTACGGTGGGGATCTGTTTGATCGTCCTGATGTTTATCCTTTCCACGCCCATCTGGAGGGCTTTGATATTCGATCTTTTTTCAGCTACGACGGTAGCTGCTATGAGGCTGGGTATGAATTCCTCCATCTCTATATTCAATTTCCCATTGGTGTACAGCATGATCTGCCTTTTGGTATCTTTCATGCCGGCGCTGCTGATCTGCAGGACATGTCTTCCGCGGGGAAGCGTAAGCGTAAAATAGCCATAGGGATCGGTGATCGTTCCGATGGAGGGACGGTCGATATAAACGGCCGCACCGATGAGCGCTTCGCCGTTGCGGATGTCCCTTATATAGCCCGCCAGTGTTGCATTTCCGGGAGCCAGGTGATTCGTGGATATGCCGATCTCGAATAATTTGTTCTCGAGGGAGGAGTGCAATGTTTTTTTATCGGCAGTCTGTATGGGCAGGTTCCAGGCGGCATCGGCGGCGGTATCGGCAGGGAGCTTGTTGTCCCTGAAGAATTCCGGAGGAAGGGTCGTCTGAATGGCGTTCCTTTTGGTGACATAGACATTGTTCTGAGGGTCGATGCCAAAATGAAAACTGGTATGGGTAAAGATATCATCCAGCAGATCTTTAAGCCGGGCCTGTCGTGCGCTCACGTTTATCATAATACTGTCCGTCTCCGAGGGATCATAATAAAAATGATAATTCGTGACCGCTTCTACCTTGCTTACAAAAGCATCGAAGGATACGCCAGAGAATTCCCCGGTGATCAGGTTGGATGACTGGCCAAGGGCGGCATCGGCAAAGAACAGCGGGCAGATCAGAACAAGAAGAAAACAACGATAAATACCCCGCATAGTCAATTTTTTAATTGGCTGTAGAATTCAGCAGTTCTGACCAGGAAATATTCCGGATCCTTCTTAAAGGAGATCTTGCTGTTGTGAATAAAATCCCGGACCGCACTTTTTTTATCCTTAAATATGCTCAGCACGGAGCCTTTGTTCCTTACCGGATAATACCGGTTGTTCAGGACCAGATAATAATGATCGTATTCTATGAAACGGGAAAGGTCCTCTTCAGCCTTTCCGAAGGTGTGGATGGTTTTTTCCCTTTTTACGAGGACAGTGGCCTTTCCGCTGTAGAGATTGTCGTAATATCCATTCCCGGAAGGGCTGCCGGATGTGCTGTCATGGGTGATGTGGACAAAGAGATGGTTGCCGGAATAAAAGTATCCGACTTTCTCTTTTAGCAACTGGATCTTCAGGCTTTGATCCTTGTTCGGGATAATGAGCTCGTCATTCAGGAGGTCGTAGGAGAGAAGGACATCGGGGTAGATCACCCCATCATAATAGATCGACCCAGTACGGAATGTATCCGTAACAAAATATGGTTGCCCCTGTACGTGGTGATTATAACCCGGATAAATAATGCCATTATACAGGTTGGAACTGGCTCCGGAGCCGTCCGTATAGTAATGAATGGTCTTATTTACCGATTGCCGGTAAAATGCGCTGTCAGTCAGGGTACTCTGGGCCCTTGCGTTTTGAATGGTCAATAAACAAAATAAACAGTTCCTTACTTTGTTTACCAGGTGGTAAAAAGGCATAAAAAGCATCGTTTTGTCAAAGCAACCCAAAAGGTACAGAAAATTACCTAGCAAAATGACAGATTTCTGGCCATTTCTGAAGTTTTCTGCCACACACGCTGCCATTACTGCGGCCAGGCAACTCCTTGTGACAGCGCTTCGTATAGATATGTTATAGAATCGTTATAACCCCATGTTCCCTTTTACCTTTGTCTGATTTTTGCGTCTATTATAATAGCAAATAAAAAATCAAGTTATGAAAAAGCTATTAATAATACTGTTTTCGGTCGGATTGGCTCTTGGAGCTTCGGCACAACGGGGTCACGTTGGTGGTGGATTCCACGGCGGTTATGTTTCCCGGCCACATGTTTCAGTAGGGCTGGGGTTAGGATTTGGTTATTCACCTTTCTATCCTTATTATGGTTACCCTTATGGAGCATTTGGCCCTTGGGGTCCTTATCCCGGTTATTATTACGGTCATGGACCTATACCGTCTAAGTTAGCGCTGCAGATAGAGGATATCCGGAATGATTACAGCGCGAGGATCAGCGATACCCGGCATGACAAGACGGTACCCGGAAAGGAGAGGAGACAAAGGATCCGTCAGTTGAAGCATGACAGGGATCAGGCCGTTATTCAGGCCCGCAGAGATTATTATTATAACTCTCACAGGAATCAGAATAATAATCAGCAAAGGAATAACAACAACAATAGTCCGAAGAATAACAGCGACAGTCAGCAGCCGGAATATAACGATAACGGCAGCACGGGACAGTAACCGAATTTTCTCTGGCCATCATAAAGAGGACCCTGCCTGTGGCGGGGTCTTTTTATTGGGGACCGACCACCGTAAAGTCCGCCAATACGTTCACACCGGGATCCATGAGAAGGATGGAGGGTTTTGCCGGCAGGGAGAGCTGGACACGGGTCCGGGTATCCTTTATATTGATGCTGTGGGGCTCGCCGTCTATGGAGTATTCCAGTGGGAATTCAAAAAGCTGTGAGGCAGTCTGTGTGAAATCCAGAACAACCTCTTTTTTATCCGTGTCGTATTTCCATTCGACCCGGAGGTGGGGATGACCGGGAGTATAGAGCCATTGCCGGAAGAAAGTCGCGAGCGGCTGTCCGCCAGCCTTTTCCATCGTGTGTTCAAAGTCGAGGGTGCATGCGTTGTGGTTGCGGTAGCTGGTGAAAAAGTCGGCCAAACCTTTCCAGAAAAGGGTGTCACCCAATTTATGGCGTAGCATGTGCAGCACCCAGCCGCCTTTTTCGTAGCTGTTGGGATTCAGGAGCTGCATATAATCGCCATTTGTTACAGAATCCACCACCGGGGTCGATCTTTGTTTTTCAAAATTGATCAGGGTTATCCTGTCTTTCTCAAGGCCCTTTTTTAGCGTATCCCTGCCGTATTTGTTTTCCAGATAGGAATGGGTCATGTAGGTGGCGAACCCTTCGCTGAGCCATAAGTGTTGCCAGTCCGTCTCAGTGACGGCATCGCCAAACCATTGGTGAGCGATCTCATGGGCCATCAGGGATTCTATTCCGGGAGAGCCTACGGAATTCTCAAAATAGAAGATAGCGCTGGCATTCTCCAGTCCGCCGAATCTTGTTTTGGATTGTACATTGGCCAGTTTTTCAAATGGGTAGGGGCCGATCTTTTTTATATAGAAGGGGAGTATTTCCATTGCGACCGCATAGCTCTGGAATCCGGATACCTTATTCTCGGAGAAAACATAGCTGTAATCCGGAATGCCATCCACGTCTCCGGGGTGGTCGATGGCAAAATCGGCGACTCCGATCACCATTACTTTGGTGGACAGGGGGACCGATTCTTTCCAGTGGGTAAGTTTGTATTGCTGGGGCAGCGGTGTTTCCTCCATTTTACGCCCATTGGCCACGACCTGGTAATGGTCGGGCGCGGAGATCATGAAATCCACTTCCGCCTTGTCAGCGGGATGATCTGCGCAGGGCAGCCAATTATGGGCCCGGTTGGGCCAGTTGTCGCCAAAAAAACCGCGTCGGCCAAATTTGTTCTTTCCTATCACGAGGCCATCTGCCGGAATACCTTCATACCGGATCGTATAGGTGTGCTGTGATCCCTTTTTTGCGGGCGCGGAAGGGGGGAAAATGATCAGTTTCTGGCTATCCTGCCGGAAGCGCAGGTCTTTACCTTCCTCGCTGACCGTGCTGACCAGCATCCCATTCCCCGATGCGTTTTTCCTGACGAGGTCGACAGCGAAAGAAGGGGCGTCTTTAAGGAATAATATGGTCAGGGAGGCCGATCCTTTGATACTGTTGTCGGCATCGTTGAGGGTAAGGGAAAAGCCGTAGTGTTGCACATCGATATCGGAACCGGGGGCCTGCGCTGTGGCATGCTGATGCCAACAGCAGAAAATGAGGAAGAAAGCGGGGGATGATAGGCGCATGATCAAATATATAATTATCTTGCGGTAATTGTCTCACCCAATACATCCATCCCTTGACAGATTATATTAAATCACCTGGCTGGCTCCACCGGTTAAAAGCAATTTATAAACTGATCATAAGCCTGGCCGTATCGGTCGTGGTTTCTTTGCTGTTGTCTCCCATCAGCATGGAAGGGATGACGCGGATCATGATCGCCTGGGATGTTTTTTCTTTTTGCATGATCGGGATCAGTGTGGTCATTTTTTTCAGCATGTGCTCCAAACAGATCAGGGTATTGGCCCAATTCGAGGATTCGAGCCGGGTGGCTGTCTTTGTCCTTGTGATCATGGCCACGTTGGGCAGTCTGGCAGGCGTGCTTCTTTTACTGGGAAATAAAGGAGGCTGGATGCTGAACAAGGGGCTGGAAACCGCTATTTATATATGCGGGGTAACTTTCTCCTGGATCCTGCTGCATATCATGTTCACCTTCCGGTATGCTCATTATTACTATGGGGACCGGGTTGGCAAGAACAGCCCGCAGATCGGGGGGCTGGATATACCCGATGAAAAATGCCCGGACTATCTGGACTTCGCTTATTTTTCATTCGTGATCGGGATGACCTTTCAGGTGTCGGATATCACGATCTCTTCGCGTCATATGCGGCGGATGGCTTTGTTACATGGTCTGCTGTCTTTTATCTTTAATACCGTAATCGTCGCCCTGACTATCAATGTCGTGGTGGAGTTGAGAGGGTAACTTTGTGGGCTATGCCAATGGGCCGCTGTCTCATGCCGGCCAGGTCCTATTCCTGATTTGAAACTTTTATTCCCATTTTGAGCCGGGACAAGTGGCGGACTATTCTTTAAATAATTGATAGTCATACATTTAGGTTATGGCACATAAGTTGAATTTACCTATTCGGTTTTTCATAGGATATTGGATTTTAAAACGGGAGTGTATTTCTATACTGCTCCTTTTTTTATTTTAGCCCCTCCTGCCCGGATGCGGATCCCGCCCCCAACTGGAAGAACCGGCGCCGGCCCGGTAGCGATCATAACTTTCTTCGTCGCTATGCAACATTTCCTTCAATCCCGTTACTTTATGATAAGCAACTACACATTATGCATAAACAACTACACACCATGCAAAAAATCTCTTTTCTTTTATTAGCGTGCGGCCTGCAGGTCTTTTCGGCAAACGCCCAGAATTCCGGGCATACACCGCCTTTCCTTGTTAAATCTTTGTCCGGAGCATCCGTTCGTCAGGTCAATGTCGAGACGACAGGCGGCAATATTTCGGTAACGGGATCGGCTGACGCGGATGCCCGCGTAGAGGTATATATCTGGGGGAATAACGGAAACGAAGACTTGTCAAAGGCGGAGATCCAGAAAAGGCTGGACGAGCTGTATGAGCTCAATATAACCGTAAGCAACAATAAACTTACGGCCATAGCGAAGCCAAAGGAAAAGTCGATGAACTGGAAAAAGGGCCTGAGCATTTCGTTCAAGGTATTCGCACCCCAGGGCTCTTCTACTACCCTGCGGACCAGCGGGGGCAATATCCGCCTCAAGGATCTGAGCGGCGGGATCCAGGATTTCAAGACCAGTGGCGGCAATCTGGATATCGACCAACTGAGCGGAAAGATAACGGGAAGGACATCGGGTGGGAACATCATTGTGGCGGATTCGAAAGAAGATATCGATCTGAGCACCAGTGGTGGGAATATCGAAGCCAGCAATTGTAATGGCAATATCCGCCTTTCCACATCGGGTGGCAATCTGAGGCTGCGTCTTTTGCAGGGCTCCATCAGGTCTTCTACCTCGGGTGGAAATGTGGAAGGGGAAGAAGTGAAAGGGGAGCTGTCGGCTCATACATCGGGCGGAAATGTGCGGCTCCGGGATCTGTATTGTAGTCTGGAGACGTCTACCAGCGGGGGCCATATAGAAGTCAACATGAAGGAGCTGGGCAAATATCTTACGGTGACGAATTCCAGCGGAGATATCGATCTGGAATTGCCCCAGAATAAAGGGATAGACCTCCGGGTCCGTGGCAGCAAAGTAAAGGCAAACAGCCTGTCCAATTTCAAGGGCGAGACGGATGAGGAGCATATCGATGGCGCGATGAATGGCGGAGGGGTGCCTGTGAAAGTGGATGCCGGGGGCGGAAGGGTGCGACTGAATTTTAAATAACCGATCACTATATAAATAAAAAAGCCCCTGCATGCAGGGGCTTTTTTATTTAATTCTTTATGGGGGCGGACCCTGCAGCGGCCGGATTGAAGTC
>DATHHO010000120.1:0-11926 GCA_035317125.1 Puia sp. | reverse complement strand
CCGCCACCTGGTCGAGCATCTTCCGGCGGTCGGACTTGTCCATCCCATCGGGGTCCGCCAGATACAGGACAGGGTTTTCCCCGCTGCTGAACTGTACGCCCTGGTGGACGGAATCCAGAAACCCGTTCGACCACAGTTTCGAATAAACGCCCTGCCCGTTGCCCTTGCCCTTCGACAGCAGCACACAAAAGGCAGGCAGGTTCTTATTTTCGCTGCCAAGACCATAGCTCAGCCAGGAACCCATGCTGGGGCGATTGCCTTGCTGTGCACCCGTCTGGAAAAAGGTCAGCGCCGGGTCGTGGTTGATAGCTTCGGTGTACATGCTTTTTATAAAACAGATATCATCGACCGCTTTTGCCGTATAAGGTAATAGTTCGCTTAGCCATGCCCGGGATTGCCCGTACTGCCCGAACTGGAACATGGATCCCGCCAGGGGGAACTTCTTCTGATCGGCCGTCATGCCCGTGAGCCGTTGCCCCATGCGGATGGAAGCAGGCAGGTCTTCGCCCTGCATCTTATTGAGCAAAGGTTTGTAATCGAACAGATCGAGCTGTGATGGCGCGCCGTTCTGAAAAAGATAGATGATCCTTTTTGCCTTCGGAGCAAAATGCGGAAGACCGGTGATCGCCGATTCTTCCTCGCTGCTGCGGAACAGGTCGGGGATCAGGAGGGAACCGAGCGCGATGCTGCCCACGCCCAGGCCCAGCTTCGAAAGGAAGCGGCGGCGGTTCAGGTGCAGGCTGTGTTCCAGTATTTCTTTTTCCATTGTTCGAATTTTTTATCCGGCTCCGTCATTCAACAAGCCAATCCGGATCAACCCCGGGATCTTCGCCGGTTCCGGACCGGCATTCTCCCAGGCTCTCAGCGACCGGTCAGCCTAACTCTTTGTGATCGTCTCCTCCAGATTATACAGCGTGCTGATCAGTTTGGCCAGCGCCGCCGAAACATTGCTGTCGGCATGCTGGTCCAGCGGATACTCGCCGATATTCAGGGTCCGGGCGGCATCCAGTTTCTTTGTCTTATAAGCTTCCAGCTGACCGGCATAATAATCCTCCATGATCTTTGTTTCTTTGGCCGAAGGCGTGCGGCAGACGATCAGCCGGAATGCCTTTACGAGCTTGTCCTTGTCCTTCGAAGGCTCCGTGGCCAGCTTCTGCGCAAGCACGCGCGATGCCTCCAGCACCATCGGGTCGTTCATCATCGCGAGGGCCTGCAATGGGGTATTGGTCTTCAGGCGCCTGACTTCGCACTGGTCGCGGTTGCTCGCATCGAATAAGGCCATCACCGCGGGCGGCACCGTCAGCTTGATAAAGGTGTACATGCCGCGACGGTATAAACTATCGTGGTGATCCTGCCTATAGGTAGCCAGCACTCCCCTTCCCGAAGAAGCTGTTTCCCAGAGCCCCTTTGGCTGATAGGGTTTTACGCTTGGTCCTCCGATGGTTCGTACCAGCAAGCCGCTGCTGGACAGCACGAGGTCGCGCACCAGTTCGGCCGGAAGCCGGTTCCGCGGGCCCCGCGAGCAATACATATTCTCGGGGTCTTTATCCAGCTTCTCCGGTGTCAGCTTTGTCGACTGCCGGTAAGCAGCGGAAAGGACCATCTGTTTTACCAACCGCTTGACATTCCATCCATGCTCCATAAAATCCGCCGCCAGCCAGTCCAGCAATTCCGGATGGGAAGGAAGATCTCCCTGCATCCCGAAATCGCCCGAGCTCTTTACGATCCCTCTTCCAAAGAGTTCCTGCCAGACCTGATTGACAAAGACCCTTGCCGTCAGCGGGTTCTGCCTGCTCACCGTCCACTGCGCAAGGCCAAGCCGGTTGCGGGACAGCTTCAGCGTATCGAATGGCATTACCGAACCCGGGGCGGCGGGCCTCACTTCGCCTGCCGGCGCATCATATCTGCCTCTGGACAAAAGAAAGGTCTGCCGCAGCGTGTCCCGTTCCCCCATAACGGACACGGTCATGTTCCCGGTGTCCTTTTTATTCAGGAAGGAAAGGATATTCCGGGTATCGGAATCGCTGATTGTCATGATGGGCATCTTGGCGGGTTTGGACACGCTGACATCGCCTTCGTAGCCTATCTCTTTGGTGTTGTTGAAGAAGGCCAGCAGGGAATAATAATCTTTCTGCGTAAAGGGATCGTATTTATGATCGTGACATTGCGCGCACTCGACGGTCAGCCCGAGAATGCCTTTACCGAATGTCTTTGTCTTGTCGATGAGGTATTCTACCCGATACTCCTCGGGGATCACGCCGCCTTCTTCCGTATACTTATGGTTGCGGAAAAAAGCGGTGGCCAGCACCTGTTCTTTTGTCGCCCCCGGAAGCATGTCACCGGCGATCTGCCAGACCAGAAAACGGTCGTAGGGCAGGTTCTCATTAAAGGCATGGATCACCCAGTCCCTCCAGGGCCATTGCGTGCGGATATTATCATCCTGGTATCCATAACTGTCCGCATAGCGGGCTACGTCCAGCCAGTGCAGCGCCATCTTTTCACCATAGGCCGGGGACTGCAACAGTTGATCCACCATTTTTTCATAGGCATCGCCGCTGTTGTCGGACAGATATTTATCCATCATTTCCAGCGAAGGAGGAAGTCCCGTGAGGTCCAGGCAGAGACGTTTGAACAAGCGTTCTTTATCGGCCGGCTCATTATAGGACAGCCCCATCCTTCCGAGCTTATCCAGAATAAAATAATCGATCTCGTTTCTGGCCAGGCTCTTGTCTTTTAATCCGGGAAGCGGAGATTTCACGGGAATGGTAAAGGCCCAGTGCCGTTGATACGTTGCGCCTTGTTTGATCCATTTTTCGAAAAGCCTCGTCTCGTATTCATTGAGTGAACCAAGATGAGCATCCGGTGGCGGCATCATGTATTCCGCATCGGTGGAACCGACACGTTTCAGCAGCTCGCTCCGTCCCGGGTCACCCGGTACGATAGCAAAATGGCCCTTGTCTTCTTTCAGGGGAGCATAGGCGCTGTCGGCAATATCCAGCCGCAGATGGGCTTCCCGGTGGTTGGCGTCGGGTCCATGGCATTTGAAGCATTTATCGGAAAGGATGGGGCGGATATTGAAATTGTAGCTCACCAGCTCCGGCATATTAGCCGCTTGCCCGGCTTGTATCCCTTTATTATTATGGAAACAGGAGGCGCCGAAGAATATGGCCCCGGCGATCAATAGAATTATGGCAACGCTCCGTAGCATCATCGTTATGTTTTTATCAGGCCCAGCGCCCCTCTGGGTTCAATCCCTCGTCAGCCGCGTCCTCTGTCACAATATCGTTTATTTCGGCCTAAGTTCCTGTTCCCATCCGGTGTCTTTCAAGGCGGCATCATCCGCTTTTTTTAGAAAATCCGCACTGGCCAGGCTCCCGGCATCCCAACCCAGAATGGCCTGGTCCGGCACAGGGTTCACCGGAATATTCCAGGAGGTCGAATTTTCACGATAGGCGGGATTGGATTGCAGGTTGTAGCAGGAGATCAGCGACCAGCGGGAATGATCGGAAAGGTTTGCCTCCGAGCGATGGAGCAGGTTGCTGTGAAAGAACAGCGCGTCCCCCGGCTCCAGTTCGACAAACACGAGGTCCATCGTCTTCAGCGCATTGTCGACCATCTCCATGTCGGCGCCCACCTGCTCTCCCGAGAATCCGTGGTTCACCCTGCCCATTTTATGCGATCCCTTTATCACCTGCAAACAACCATTCTCCCTGTTCGCAGGGGTCAGCGCAACCATCACGCTGATCATCTGGTCGGGGAACATGAACTGGTCTTTATACCAGTACCCGTAGTCCTGGTGCCATTCCCAGGCGCCGCCCACCTTCGGTTCCTTCTGCATGAGCTTGGAATGAAAATGACAGATGGGAGCTTCGCTGCCCAGCAGCTGTGCAAGGGCAAAGACCATCTTCTCACTCCGTGATAAATAACCAAACACGTCATTGCCCGGCGTAAACCACAGCGAAAGCTTTGTTTTTTTCCCCGTCCGGTCGTTCAGGTCAAGCGCGTTTTTCTGAAGAGCGCTATCCTGCGAGCCGGTGGTATATAAGCGATCCACTTCCGCGGGACTGCAAAATCCCCGTACAATGATAAAGCCGTCGCTCCGGTAAGCGCTCACCTGGTCGAAAGACAATTTCTGACGGGACATGGTAAAATGATTATGGCTGCTAAGTTACCTGGACGCCAGGCCCGGAACTACTTGATTTCGGTTCATAACCGATACTTTTCTGACACGAATCAGCGGACTTTTTTGTAGTTTTATAACATAAAAGTTGAGAAATGAAACCGATCCTCGAACATCTTCCCCTTGAGCCGGAGGAATCTTTCGTGGTCAAATTCTTCGACTACGACTATTACCCCACCCCCTGGCATTTCCATCCGGAATATGAGCTGGTCTTTGTAACGGAGAGCACGGGCAAACGCTTCATCGGTGACAATATCAGCAATTTCGGGCCTGGCGACCTCGCCTTTATCGGCCCCGATCTGCCGCATCTTTTTCGCAATGATCCCATTTATTACAAGCCGCGAGTGCAGCTGGGTCCGGGGCCGTCACGGGGATCGGAGACGGCCGGGGGCATCGAAGCGTCGCGGACGTCAGGGATGGCTGGGACATCGGATCCCTTACGGGCAAAGTCGATCGTCGTTCATTTTTCGGAAAGCTCTCTTGGCGGCAATCTGCTGAGCCTGCCGGAGACCCGGAAATTACAGGGCCTGTTCACCCGGTCGCAACGGGGACTGGACATCACCGGAAAGACCAACGAACTGGTCGGTCGCAGACTGCACGAACTGGTGGGACTGAAAGGGTTTGCCCGGTGGATAAAACTGGTGGAGATCCTGCACATCCTTTCGGAATCGGGAGATTGCCGCTCTATTTCCAGCGCTTATCTGAAGGGGCAGAATGAACTGGAATCGGACAGGCTGAATACGATATTCGAGTTCGTGATGAAGAACTTCCGGCATTCCTTATCCGTGGCCGAAGTGGCAAAGATGGTGAACCTCGCCGAAACTTCTTTCTCCCGGTATTTCAGTCTCCGCACAAGAAAGACCTTTACCAGCTTTGTCAACGAGATCCGCCTGAACCATGCCTGTCAGCTGCTGATCGAAAATAAAATGAGCATTTCGGAGATCTGTTTCGAGTGCGGCTTTAATAATCTTTCGAATTTCAACCGGCAGTTCCGGAATGCCTACCTGATGAACCCCTTTCTTTACCGGAAGACCATTTCCACTCAGCCGGGACAATAGCATCACAGCCAGGAGCGCTCATCCCGTGCCGCTCACCAGCATGCGTCCATTTACAGCGACACCCCCCGCTTCCAGGGAATAAAATCATCCTGCACATGCCGGACGGCGGCGATTTCGATGTCCCCGCTCGCCACCCCGATCACATAGTCGAGGATCCTTGCGCCGGCTTCCTGGATCGTCTCCTTTCCTTCGATGATGGTGCCCGTATTGATATCGATGATGTCGCGCATCCGTTCGAACAGGGCGGTGTTGCTGGCGATCTTTACCACAGGCGCTACCGGATTTCCGGTTGGCGTGCCCAGCCCGGTCGTGAAGAGGACGATATTGGCGCCGGATGCAACCTCCGCCGTCGTCGATTCTACATCGTTACCTGGCGTGCATAATAAGTTAAGCCCCGGCTTTGTGACTTTTTCCGGATAATCCAGCACAGCGGTCACCGGAGAGGTCCCTCCTTTCTTGGCGGCCCCCGCCGACTTGATCGCATCCGTGATCAGCCCGTCTTTTATATTCCCCGGGGAAGGGTTCATATCGAATCCCGATCCCACGGCTTTTGCCCGGTCGTTATAGGTCCTCATCAGATGTGAGAACCGTTCGGCGGTATCTCTGTCCATACAGCGGTCGCTCAGGTTCTGTTCCACCCCGCATAATTCGGGGAATTCGGAAAGGATCACCGAGCCACCCAATGCCACCAGCAGGTCAGAGGTATAACCAATCGCCGGGTTCGCGGAGATCCCGGAGAACCCATCCGACCCACCGCATTCCAGACCGATGCATAATTTACTTAAGGGAGCCGGCGCCCGTTCCTGCCGGTTGGCGAGGATCAGGCCCGCGAAAGTCTGCTTGATCGCCTCCGACAGCAGATCGGATTCCTTCCCGACCTTTTGCTGTTCGAGGATATACATGGGCTTGGAGAAATTGGGCGATCTCCTGGCGATCTCTTCCTCCAGCATGCTGATCTGCGCATTCTGGCAACCCAGGCTCAGCACGGTCGCGCCTGCCACATTCGGGTGGGTGATATATCCAGCCAGCAGACCGCAGAGCGCCTGGGCATCCTGCCGGGTACCGCCGCATCCTCCGTCATGGTTCAGGAATTTGATGCCGTCGAGGTTTGGAAAAAGACGTTGTGATGCATGTTTGTCATAATCCGCCTGCAGGTCCGTCTGCAGGATCTCTTCTATGTCTTTGCCCGCCTTGTATAATTCGATCAGCTTGCCCGACTGAAGCTGATAAGACCTGTTCCTTCCATATCCAAGGTCGTTGACGAGGGCCTGCTGCAGCACATCGAGGTTCCTGTTCTCACAGAACACCATCGGGATAACCACCCAATAATTCGCCGTGCCCACGCTGCCATCCACACGATGATAGCCGTTAAAGCTGCGGCTGGCAAACTTCGAAACATCCGGCGAGGCCCAATCCGTCTTTCTTTGCCCCACCGTAAAATCGCTGGCAGCATGTTTTACATTACCGGTGCTGATCAATCCGCCTTTTTTTATAGGTGACTGAGCCTTGCCGACCAGGACCCCATACATGATGATGGAATCACCGGCGGCGAGATCGGTCATCGCGAATTTATGCTTGGCCTTTACGGCTTCCTGGATCGTGTATTCCTGTCCACCGAAAACAACCTTTTCATCCTTGAGCAGATTGGTCAGCGCCACCAGGACATTGTCGTCGGGGTGGACTTTCAGTACGGTCTGTTGTGTACTCATAAAGAATTTTTTTTATAGACGAGCGCGGACTCGGCCAGTGCGGTCTTTGCGCCCTTGGTCATTAACGTGTTCAGCATCTGCGTCACCGCCTTTGCAAACCCTTTTAGCTGGAAAAGGTCGGCGCCCCACAGTTCCTTGTCTTTCAGCACCACTTCCACCAGCGCTTCCGGCGCATGATCCTGCCACAGCTGGTAAAAATGTCCTGCCTTATCATCATTGATGGGATAAGGCTTCCCATTACTATCGCCCATATATACCTGCTGTTCCTTTTTTACCGCCCGCATGAAGAGCAGATAAGCGGCAAAGCCCAGGGCGAACCGGGGTGGAGCCTCTGCATGCCTTTCATATTGCCGCAGCAATACCGGAATATCCCTCATCTTCATCTTCGAAGAATATTGCATCGTAATGCTTATCCACTGGTGCTGGATATATGGGTTGCGGAACCGGTCCAGCACCTGTAACCCAAATTCCTTCGCCGCACCCAGCGGGATCGCATAGGGAATGGCCGGAGCTATTTCTTTCAGCATCAGGTCTTCCAGAAAGGAGGAGAAGTACGGATCGTCCATGGCGGTCTTCACAGTGCCAAAGCCGGCCAGAAAAGCCAGTCCACAGCTCAGCGTATGGGTTCCGTTGAGCAGCCGCAGCTTCAGCTCGCGGAAGATGCCGATATCCGGTCGTATGATCACCCCGGGATCGGCCTTTGCAAAGGACAGCACCGACTGCACCTTTTCATCTCCTTCGATCGCCCAGAGACGGTAGACCTCCGATATGGATAAAAGCCCGTCTGTATAACCCAGTTCAGCCTGCAATTTTTGGGTGGCCGGGGCATCCGGCCTTCCAGGTACGATCCGGTCTACAAGGGAACTGCAGAAACGGCAATGCTCGTTCAGCCAATGCGTGAATGCATCTTCCAGTTTGTTGATCTTCACCAGTTCAGCTATGATCGCGGCCAATTTTTTCCCGTTGTCGACGATCAGCTCCGTGGGCACGATTACCATTCCACTTTCCGCGCTGCCCTTAAAAGCCTGGTAGCGTTCATAGAGGAAAGCCAGCAGCTTACCGGGGAAAGAGACAGGTGGTGTGCTGAGGATATTATCCTCCGTCAGCTGAATGCCTACTTCCGTCGTATTCGAAATGATGATCTGCATCTCCGGATTGTGCGCGCATTGCAGGATCTCCGCCCATTGCTCTTTGGCAGAAAGTACCCGGCTGATGGCCGAACAGATGATATTTTCCGATACGATCACCTTGCCATTGCCGGGCCGGAGGGCCTGCCCATGTCCCGCCTGATCGCCTCTTGCAACATCCCCGTCAGACGCAGACCCGATGCCCCTCACACAAAGCGTATAAAGTCCGTCCTGCCGGTCGAATGCACCGGCATCGCCGCCATCCGTGGATTTCACCACCACGATCCTGCCGTTAAAAATCCCCTGACGGTTGGCCTTATCGATGAAATAATCCGGCAACCCTCTTAATAGCACGCCGGTGCCAAACTGCAATACTTTTTCGGGCAACGCAAAGATCGCAGCAGCAGGCTTTATGGTGCCCGCTGCCTTAACATTATCCAGATTCTCTTTAGAAAGTTGCATAGGTGCTATTGTTCAATAAATAAATTCATCCCGCCTGCCTCACCGGCATTTCCGCGACAGGCCACTTTAACGCTTCCTCGCGGCTGCCACCATTTCAAGGGCCGTGACGGTATTCTTGTATAAGACATCGTATTGCCGGTCCTTCAGCACATCCTTGCTGATCAGCTTGCTGCCCATGCCCACCGCACAAACCCCTGCTGCAAACCAGGTGCTGATATTCTTCTGGTCGAGGTCGACCCCGCCGGTGGGAATAAACAGCTGGCCGGGGAACAGCTCTCTGATCGAGCTGATGAACTCGGGACCGAGGATATTTGCCGGAAAGATTTTTATCAGCGCGGCCTGGTGCTGCTGCGCCCTGAAGATCTCTGTAGGTGTCATCGCGCCGGGGATCCATAACAATCCTGCTTTGTCCGCCAGCTCGGCGACTTCGGGGTTGACAATGGGCGCAACGATGAGGTCCGCACCCGCGTCGATAAAAGCCCTGGCCTCGTCCGCCGTCTTCACGGTGCCGATCCCCAGGAACAGATCGGGCGCCTCTCCGGCCAATATTCTCTTACAGCTCCTGAAATTCTCCAGCGCCGCCTTCCCCCGGTTGGTATATTCCACCGCACGGATCCCCGCCCTGTACAAGGCCCTGATCGTGTCCAGACTTGTCTCCGGGCTGTCCCAGTAGAACAGGGGCAGCAATCCTTTGTCCAGTATACTCTGCAACACCGTCTTTTTATCCTTCATGTTATTTTTTTTCCATTTATACCCGTCAGCCTTGCCGTCTCTCTTTTGCGGCAGCCTTCATTCATCGTTCCCGCTCAATGCTCTTCATTATGCGCCTTCCTTGCCGCCTTTGCCGATTTCAGATATTCTTCAATTTCCGCTATCGTAGAGGTGGTGGCGTCGCTGGCGATAAATAATTTCTGAAATGCCGCCGCCGTAGCGAATTCCAGCGTTTCCGCCAGCGTCAGCGTCTTGTACAGCCCATAAATGAGTCCCGCCATATAACAATCGCCACTGCCTACCTTGTCGACAATATTATCGGCAAAATGTTCGGTGGACGCGTACAATCTTTTATCCGCGAACAAGGCGGTGTAGTAATGGATGCCCGACGCAACATGCGTACGCGTGGTGTCGCCAAGCCGGTAAGGTCCCTTATCGCCCGGACTGTCGGCTTTGTCTTCCGTTGTCGTATCCATCACCCGGTCGAACCGGAATGTATTCGCGATTATCCTTGCGCGGGGGAATTTCTCAAGGGTTTTTTCACTGGTCAGGAGCGCCTGCTGCAAATAATCTTCCTTTGTGCTGCCTTCGTGGATCGTTCCATCGACGGGTATGCCCAGCATTTTTTCCGCCGCCCAGAGATTACCCATGATCACATCGCAATATTTTACGAGACCGGGCATGACTTCGAGGGGTGTGGCGCCGTATTGCCAGAGCTTGGCCCGGTAATTCAGGTCTACGGAGATCGTGATGTTCTTCTTTGCGGCAGCCTGCAACGCTTCTTCACAGACCGCAGCCACGCGGGCGTTCAGCGCCGGGGAGATGGCGCTGAAATGCAACCAGCTGACGCCATCCAGTACGCGATCCCAATCGATCGTACCGGTCGTAAGAGACGAGAAGGCCGAATGGTCCCGGTCATAGATCACGCCCGCATTTTTGAGGTCTTTTCCTTTGGGCAAAAAATATAAACCCATCCGCTGGCCCTGCCAGACGATCCGGGAGGTGTCGATCTTCTTCTGTTGCAGGTAATCCGCTATCTGGCGGGTCATCAGGTTATCCGGAAGAACGCTGAGATAGGCCGACGGGATCCCCCAGAGGGCGAGGGCCGTAGCCACGTTTGCTTCCGCCCCTCCTACAAAGAATGGAAGATTGTTCTGCTGCAGCCATTCGCCGTCCCCATCCGGGCACATACGCAACAGCAATTCCCCAAACGACAATACTTTCCCGTCTTTTGGACCCAGATCGATTATGCTATTATTCTTATTCTTGTACACCATTAAACGATTTAGATGAACGCTCTGCCTGCCGAGTCGGGCAATCCTGCAAAAATAAGCCTCCGGCCCCTCAATCCATGCATCCCTCCTTTAATAGTCCGCAAACGATTTCGCTGGCCATGCGCCTGCGGGGGAGCGCTGATGCCTGCATCCCTCCACACCCATCGCCGCCGATCCGTAATTCTGCCTCTTCACAGCGCGATCAGATCGTATACCTGTCCCTTTTCAGCCTTGAACGACAGGATATATCCATCTTTCACGGGAGTGGAGCTGAGTTTTTTACCCACCAGCCTTAGTGCGCCGGCTGTCCTGATCCTGCATGTCCCGTCATTCAGCGCCGTGATCCGTGCGCTCGCCAGCTTATTGTTCTCCCAGCTCATGTCCACACCGAAACCACCTCTTGCCCTCAGCCCCTTTATCTGGCCTTCCTTCCAGGCGTCCGGCAGCGCGGGCAGCAGATGGATCTCTCCAAGATGGCTCTGGATCAGCATTTCGGACATGCCGGACACTCCTCCAAAATTCCCGTCGATCTGGAAAGGAGGGTGGGCGTCGAAAAGATCGGGATAGGTGCCGCCGCCTTCTCCATACTTCGTCCCTGTCTCGCTGCTGTATTGCAGTAATTGCCTCAGCAACAGGTATGCATGGTTGCCATCCAGCAGTCTCGCCCAGAAATTGATCTTCCAGGCCTTGCTCCACCCGGTGCCCTCGTCGCCTCTCAGCTCCAGGGTCCTTTTGGCGGCGGCGGCGTACTGCGGCGTGCTAACGGGTGAGATCTGATGGCCGGGGTGCAGGCCAAAAAGATGTGAGGTATGCCGGTGGTAGGCGTCCACATCCTCATAGTCGCCATACCATTCCTGGAGGTTGCCTTTGTGACCGATATGCAAGGGGTATAATTTCTTCCGTTTGGCGATCAGCAGGTCCCGGAACGCTGCATCGGTCCCGAGTTCCTGAGCCGCGTCGATAAGATTGGAGAACAGGTCCCATATGATCGACATATCCATGGTGGTCGCGATGGATACGGAGGCATTCTTGCCTGCCGGATCATAGAAATCATTTTCGGGTGAGGTGGAGGGGGCCGTCACGAGCCAGCCGTCCTTGTCTTCCACCAGCCAGCCCAGGCAGAACGTGGCGGCGCCCTTCATGAGGGGATAAGCCCGGTCTTTCAGGAACTGCCTGTCGCCCGTAAATAAATAATGTTCCCATAAATGCCGGGACAGCCAGTTGCCACCCATGGCCCAGTTGGCCCATTTCGGATCGCCTTGTCCTTTGTCGCCAACCGGATTGGACAGCGCCCATATATCGGAGTTATGATGGGCTACCCAGCCACCGAGATTATAAAATTCCTTTGCGGTGGTCTTTCCCGTTTCAGCGATATGGCCGATGAGATCGAATAAGGGCTCCGCCA
>DATHHO010000119.1:0-13688 GCA_035317125.1 Puia sp. | reverse complement strand
GAGCTGGTCATGGACCATGAAAGCGTCATCGTATTCATCCGCGAGAATATCAACAGATTTGCCAATGAATATGGAGATGCAGGCTCCAGTGATTTTATCACGGGCCTCATCGAAGAGCATGAGAAAATGGCCTGGATGCTGAGAGCCCATCTGTAGCCGGGCGCGTATCCGTAGCTGGCTCGGGTTAAGAGCCGGGCGCGTACCTGCTTCATTTCCGATGCTATTCCTGCTTATCCTTCTTCCCGCCGAATAAACGCTTGAAGAACCCTTCTTTTTTCTTTGGTGGGGGTTTCTTTTCGGCATCCGTGACGGTGATCTTAACGGAACCCGCTTTGTCGGTCCTGTTGGTACTGGCTTCCCTCAGCACCTTTTGCTCATCGGGGGACAGCCTGGAATCGATGGGGACGGAAGGAGCGCTGGTGTCGAGATATTGATTAGCCTTTCCATTTCCTTCGTTGGCGCCTTCGGCGCCTGGAGGGGCGGTCTTTTCAATGGCGTTCATATAATCGTACATCATTTCATTCCGCATATTTTCCGGCTGGATGAATTTCGCCTGTCTGTCGATTCCCAGTGTTTTATCATTGAGGACCTTTGAGAAAAAGTACTCCCAGATGGGACGTGCCGCCTGTGCGCCATAACCCAGTCCGCCTTCGAGGTGGATGAAGCGGGCGTCGCAGCCGATCCATGCTCCGGCCATCAGCTGCGGGGTATAGCCCATGAACCAGGCATCCGAATTATCGTTGGTGGTGCCGGTCTTTGCTCCCATCTCGGATACGTTCAGACGGCTTCTCAGACCTGCCGCGGTGCCGAAATCCGCTGCGCCCTGCATCATGCGGGTCATCGTATAGGCCGTCGACTGGCTGATCACTTCTTTTCTTTCGGTGTCGAAACGGTCGAGGACATTCCCGTTCTTATCCTCTATGCGGGAAAGATAGTATGGCCGGGTGCTGAAGCCTCCTGAGGGGAACATCGTGTATCCCCAGAGCATTTCAAAAAGGGAAAGGTCACAGGCGCCCAGCGCCATGGACGGATAGGGCTCTATTTTGGTAGGGATATTGATCTGTTTGATGAAATCGGCAAAACGTTTGGGCCCGACCTGCTTCATGATATAAGCGGCCACGCCATTGACGGACCATGCCAGACCTGTGGCCATGGCCATCGTCCCGGTGTGCTTGTCGGGTCTTGCCGGAACATAGCCAAAGCCAGGAAAATACTGCTGTCCGGCTTCGCACTCCGTTTCCGGCGTAAAATTGAAATCTTCTATGGCCAGACTGTAAAGGAATGGTTTGATCGAGCTGCCGACCTGGCGTTTAGTATTGATATTGACGTGATCGAATTTATAGGTCTTGAAGTCGATGCCGCCTATCCAGGCCTTCACGGCGCCTGTGCCGGGGTCCATCACCATAAAAGCGGTCTGGAGCATCTGCTGACTGTACCGGATAGAGTCCATCGGGGACATGACCGTATCCTTTTCCCGCTTGGCATTCCACGCAAATACTTTCATCTGAACGGGATGCAGGAAAGTCTTGCGGATATCCTCATCGCTCATTCCCTCATTTTCGAGGTTCCTCCAGCGGTCGCTGTTCCGCATAGCGGCGTCGAGGATATTCTGGTGATCCTTCCAGATGGCCCCTTTGCGAAGGCTGTACTGGGAGCTCAGCGCTTTCTGGAGGACGGGCATTTGCTTTGCTACCGCCTCCTCCGCATACAGCTGCATGCGTGGATTGATCGTGGTGTAGACCCGGAGGCCATCTTCATAAAGGCTGTAAGGATCGCCGGTAGCCGGGTTCTTGTGCTCTTTACACCATTTTTTCAGTTCGTCCCGGATAACGTCGCGGAAATAGGGGGCCAGCCCGTTGTTCTCGTCCATCTTCTTATAATTGCTCATGTCGATGGGTTTCGATTTGAGCTTGACGGCCTCGGCTTCCAACAAATAATTATTTTTTACCATCTGGTTCATGACCGTATTGCGTCTTTCGATGGCGGCTTTGGGATTTTTGCGGGGATTGTACAGGGTATTGCCTTTCAGCATGCCGATCAGCACAGCGGCCTCATCGACATTCAGCCGGTCGGGCTCTTTTCCAAAAAAAGTACGGGAAGCGTTGCGGACCCCGTATACGTTATCGCCGAAAGGGACTTCGTTCAGGTACAGCGCGATGATCTCCTGTTTGGTAAAATTGCGTTCCAGCTTGATGGCGATGATCCATTCCTTCAGCTTTTCCACGAAACGGCGGAACATATTCCTCGACCCCTGCTCCAGCATGTTCTTGGCCAGCTGCTGGGTGATGGTGCTGCCCCCGCCATCCCTGCCGAGCTTGGCGACGGCGCGCATCACGGCGAAGCCATCGATACCGGAGTGCTCGTAGAAACGTTCGTCTTCGGTGGCTACCAGGGCGTTGACGACATTGAGAGAAATATCTTTGTATTCGACGTTGCTGCGGTTGCCTCTGTCCTTATAATATTTTCCCATGGGAGTACCGTCTTCTGCAAAGACTTCCGTCGCCAGGGTGATGGATGGGTTCTCAAGCTCTTTCAGAGAGGGCAGGGAGCCAAATACGCCCAGATTGATAAGGATCAGGAAAAGAACAAAGGCGGCGAGGCCATAGAAAAAAACCCTCCAGAAAATGCGGACCATTTTTGTCATGTTACTGAGAATTAAAGCAAAGATCGTACTCGAAAATTACAAAAGAACAAGGGGTCGGATCACCGGATGTTAAAATTTACCCGGAAATGCGGCCTGAAGGAACTTTTTGTATGCGGGCATATCCTTATTGGTCTTCAGCAGATCCAGGTTCGGGCCCGATATGATCAGGAACGAATATTTGTTTGCCGGAAGCCAGGGGACGATTGCCCTTGGCGCCATGGCCCTGGTCTTTGTAAGGTAGTCCAGCGCGGCTGCGGAATTCTCAAAACTGCCGATGACCACCAGCTTTAGCGAATCGCTCAGCGATGAATTATCGATGGTGAGCCCCAGGCTGTAATAGTTCTCCAGATTATACCGGTTGAATGCATTCTTTGCCTCCGAAACATATACCGGATCCACCTTGTCCATTACGATCATTATGGAATGAGGTTTTTCAGGCCCATAGGCAAAGGCCGAATTCAGGGCCCGGATATTTCCAACCAGCTGTGCGGTATCGGCCTGCAGTTTTTGCAGGACTGCGCGCAAGGAATCCGACCGGTGCTGCAACGTAGCCATTTTGAGGGAGTCGGCCTTTTTCCCGGACCTGACCAGCGCCACCGAGTCTGCAAAGGCTTTTTTCATGGCAGACTCCAGGGAATCAGCCTGTTTTCTCAGACGGGCCAGTTCACCGGCATCCATTTTGATGCGGGTCAGGTTGCCGGTATCGACCTGGAGCTTCTGTCCCGGCGCACCTACCGAAGGAGGTTTCTGACCAATGACCTGTGGGTGATATTTTGCCAGCGCGAGGCGCAGACTGTCTCTCTGCGCCATCTTTGCGGAATCGGGCAGGACGGGCTTACCCTGCACGAGCGGGGAAGGCGCGGTGACCACCGTATCATCATCCTTTGCCCTTTCGATCTTCAGGTTGGTAAGATAGTTCTCTATCTGCTGACGACGGCCCAGCACATCTATGAGAGCCGCCGCTTTCCCCGCCATGGGATCTTTTGGATATTTCTGTACGATGTTCCCGAGGATCATTTTGGCCTGCCCATCTCTCCTGCTGCGGATCAGGTAGACGGATTCGATATAGAGCAGCTGGGGAGTCCAGTATTTATCGCCATAGATACTGTCGGCAACTCTTTTTTCATCCATTGCCTCATCGAACCGCCCTTCTATAAATGAATTGTAGATCTTTTCATATTGCGTGGTAGCCTCGGCCTTTCTCTTGCTGCTGACCCGGTCTGCGGCATAAGGATCGATCGCCTTTGCCGTGAACTGACCATCCGGATATTTTTGTTTCATTAATTTCAATATCCTGTCTGCATTCGCTTCGTCTCCCATCTTTTTATAGCAGTAATATACGTTGAACAAGGTGGGCTCGATAACCGTGATGTCCTGGGTCCTTTGCAGCAGGCTGTCATAAATGGATATGGCCGATGCATAATCGGGTAGCCCCTCCTGATAAGCTTTGCCCAGCGCGAACATCGCTTTTTCTACGGAATCGGAGGATTTCTTCTGAGCTTCAGGGGTAAGGGGGAGGTTGGCCAGCAAGGCCTTGTAGCTGATCTCGACGGGCTTTGCCGAGGCGGCCTCTTTATTGTTCAGGTCCAGGCTGCCAGGAGCGAGGCGTTCTCCGGGTCTGGCGACCCGCTGGCTGGCGGACGACGACAGTTGCCAGTTGTCGACGTTCGGCCGGTTGCCCCATTTCGTTTTAAAGTCGGAATAACCTTTGGATTTCAGGGAAGGGTTGTTAAAGTACCAGTCCGTGCTGCCCTGCCCCGAACTGAAAAGATCGGGGGCGGCCCCTTTATTATTATTGAAGGAGAATGCCGGGTCGGATGGATCCTGCTGGTCATCATCGCGTAATCCCTTCTGCCTGCGCAGGGTCTTTACCAATTTTTTTATATAGGCGTCCCTGTCAGCGGGGGGCATGGCCGCGATCCGCTGCAGACTGTCCTGTCTGGCAAGAATGCGAAGCTGGATAACGATGCTTGCCAGTGCGGCCTTCCGGTCGGGTAACCATGCGATATCACCAAGGGAATTATCTCCGGCCCTCACGCTGTCGTAATAATTTTTAGCGACCGGGTAATTCTTTTCCGCAAAAGAAATATTGCCCAGCTGCAGGAAAGCCTTGTTCTTATAACTGCTCTGTCCGCCGTCGCCGACCGGGCCCGTGCGGGTACACAGGAGCAGGAATGCTTTTGCGCCGGGCTTGTTGTCCCTTTCCAGCTCTATCTGTGCGGCGGTGTACCAGATGATGTCGCGATAGGGTTCATAACGGTCTTTGTGCCCCATCTTCACCAGCGCATCGATATTCTTCTGGATATAATCTTCTTCTTTGTTCTTGTTCTGCCGGATGGAGTTGAGGCGTGCATAGACCTCCAGGATAGGATCGAAAGTATGGCGGACGGTCCTCTCGTAAAAATTTTTGGATTCGGAGGAATTTTCCGCCCTTTCGTAGAGCTGCGCGATCAGATATTCCCAGCGGGCCATTTCTTCTTTTGTAGAGGCTCCCGGCAATGCTCTTTCCAGATGCCATGCAGCGCTGTCCCAACTGGATTGTTTGTAGAAATACAGGGCCTGCATTTCTTCGAGGTCCGGCGCGAGGCGGAGTGGGAATTGCGGATCGTGCCTGAGGATGGTTATGAGGGCAGCCGCATCCGGGAATTTATCTTTTGCCAGATAGGTTCTTATCTGCCAGACCAGGGATTCATTGCGGCTGGGTGGAAGGGAGAAGATCTTCTGGGCTATATTCCTTTTTTCTTTGGAGGAAACGATATAGTTACTGCCACCCTCATCGGCATACATGTTGCTGGCGATGACCTTGTCATAGCCATCCTTTTCTTTCGGGGCAAAGGCGAAGTTCAGGAACTGAAAAGTGATATAGGCCGAATCGAAATCTTTTTTCAGGAAATAGGCTTTACCGATCAGCAGGTACAGATTGTCGATCCAGTCGTTGCGGGTGTCATGGAGGAGGATGCCGGCCGTGCATTTGTAGATCACGGAATCCAGATCCCTTTTTTGAGATAAGGTGGCGTCCAGGGTATAATTGTAAAAGGGGAGGAGCCTGGTATAATCGTCCCGGGTCAGGGCTTTGGCCTTTGCGAGGACCTCGTTCAGCTTATTATTGGCGTTGAAATAGAAATTGTAGTGGGTAACGGTGTTTTGCAGGAAATGGCGGGGCTTACCGAATTTCCGTTCGGTGGACTTCTCGGAGGCGAGGGTCCTGTTCTCGAATTTTGCCGGTTTTTTCAGGTCATAGACAACCCCTACCTGCCCGAAGACGGCCAGGGAAAAAAATGAAAGTACAGGGAGAAGCAGAATTTTACTTCGAGTCACAACGTCCATTTGGGTTTGCACCGCAAGCTAGCTAATTCTTAATAACTGATTTTCATGAAATTTATTATCTTTATCAGCAATCAGTCTGTATGGCCAAATTCGATGCCAATTCTACGTTGAAACGGTTGCAGAACCGCTACCGTCTGGTAGTCATGAATGATGATACGTATGAGGAGGTTGTTACATTCAAGTTGTCCCGTCTAAGCGTTTACGTAGTTCTTTGCACGATTTTTGTCGTATTAACGGGACTGACGGTGGCGCTTATTGTATTCACCCCCTTAAAGTTGTATATTCCGGGTTATGGTGATGTGAATAATACAAAGGACCTGCGCGAACTAAAAATACGGACTGATTCGTTAGAGCATGAAGTGAGGTATAAGGACCAGTATCTGGAAAGCATCAGGAACGTCCTGCAGGGCAATACCACCGTGAAAATGGATACGACGATGCTGAAGATACCCAAAGCTGAGAAGATTAATGATTGATTTTCAATATTTTACGTTATAACTAAAATCTGATACTTATGTTTAATGGAAAATCCAAATCGGATGTCCTGGGGGAAGTTCCTGCAGGCACCAGCACAAGCCTTATCGGGGCAGGCACTTCTATGAAAGGAGATATCACCAGCAACGGAGATCTTCGCATTGACGGCACACTGGTAGGCAATATACATTGCACGGCCAAGGTGGTCATCGGAGCGAATGGCGTTGTCCAGGGGGATATCAATGGCCAGCTAGCCGATATAATGGGCAAAGTCACCGGCACCATCAAAGTAAAAGACCTTCTGCAGTTAAAAGGGGGCAGCATCCTGAACGGCAATATCCAGGCAGCCAAGCTGCAGATAGAGCCTGCCGCCAACTTTAACGGGGAATGCCATATGTCCGCCAGCGGCAATGGAGCAACCGCAGCGGGCAAACCCGTCCAGGAGGCAAGGAGAGAATTTAAGCATGAGATCGCCCCTGCCTGATAATAACCGGGATTTCAACGATGATCGCAGAAAGTCCGACAACCGTCGCGAATTGTGGCGCTATGCGGGATTGTCCACCCAGGTCGCTGCCTCGGTGGGCTTATCTGTTTTTATTGGTCTCAAAGCCGATAAATGGTTTCAT
The DNA here is from genome assembly GCA_035317125.1 of Puia sp. Taxonomy (GTDB): domain Bacteria; phylum Bacteroidota; class Bacteroidia; order Chitinophagales; family Chitinophagaceae; genus Puia. The sequence goes on along the minus strand of DATHHO010000119.1, from coordinate 6,617 downwards.
TTTACTTTTCCGATACTGGCCTGCGGCTTACCTTTGCTGGTAATAGTGGTATTAATCGTGAAACTGGTAAAAGAATCCTCAAGCCGTGGAGACAGGAAGCAAAAAGATGGAAAATAGTATTTTCAGCCGGGCCTTCCGGCCCATATTCGTTTTGTTTGTAGGGATAGATCTCCTGCTGATCCTTGCCGGATGGCTGGGAGAGAGCTGGAATATCCCTGTCAAGGTGCTGGCGGCAGGAAATGTGCTGCTGTTTGCCGCTACGGGACTTTCCTTTTTTCTCTATCGCAAAGGGCTGGTCGATAAAAATGTCCACGTTTTTCTTCGCATGATGTACAGCAGCCTTCTTTTAAAGATGGGCGTCTGTCTTGCGGCCGTGCTGATCTATATCTACCTCGCCGGTAAGGATGTCAGCAAAACCGGTATCCTCGGCTGTTTTGCCCTGTATATGCTCTATACATTCCTCGAAGTAAAAATTTTAATGGGTCTGAGCAAGCTCCAAAAAAATGCCTAAGAAAGAAGCGCCGCTCGAATATCTCCGTCAATTTATTCCCGAAGGGGCCGTGGCCCTGGTGTTGGAGTACCTGAATCATTACCATGTCCATCTGACGATCACCAAAGAGCGCAAAAGCGTGCTGGGAGACTACCGCCATGCCACCCATGGCCAGAATCACCGGATCAGCGTCAATGGCGGCCTGAACGGATATTCTTTTTTAATAACGCTTATCCATGAGCTGGCGCATCTGGTCACTTTTATGGAATATGGGAACGGGGTGCAATCGCACGGGAAGGAATGGAAGAAAGTGTATCGTAAGATGCTCGAGGACTTCCTGCGTTTGTCCATTTTTCCCGATGATATCCTCGCCGCCCTGAAAAAGAACCTGCATGATCTGCCGGCCAGCAGTTGTGCCGATGAGGGGCTGATGCGGATCCTGAAAAAATATGATAAGAACCCAAAGAATCTCCTGTTGGTGGAGCAGATCGCGGAAGGCGATTGCTTTATCACGGACGATGGAAGGGTCTTCCGGAAAAGTAAGAAACTGAGGAAAAGGTTCCAGTGTGTCGAGCTGGCGACCGGGAAGCTATACCTGTTCAGTCCGATCTATGAGGTAAAGCCGGCACCGGAGGTGTCTGCGCCAAAGAAACCATCGAAATAAGCCGCTAAATAAGATGTTGAGGCCCAGCTTTCGCGTCAGGCCAATCCTTCATTCCTGAACCGTTTTGGCTAGCTTAAGATAGCGATCAGGCTGTAAAGAAGGGCAATGGAGACGATGATAAGGCCGATAAAGGGTTTGTCCGCGTTTTTCATGCTGTAACTATCTGAGGTTGAGGTAATTTATACTAGTAACGCTTAGGAATTACAAATAGTGTGCCGATAAGGCATAAAAAGCGGCGGCTTCTTCCAGTATATTCCGGTCGGTTTCCACCAGGTGCCGCAACTCCTCTTCCGTTGGCAGGTAAAGCATATATTTTGCTGCAAAAAGCTGTCTGTTCTCTTGTAAAACCGAATATTTTACGACGGCATTATCTTTTTCGCTGCACAGGATAATGCCAATGGTAGGGTTATCTTCAGGAGCCTTTTTCAGGTCTTCGTACATCCTTATATACATATCCATCTGACCGATGTCCTGGTGGGTGAGCTTGTCCATTTTCAGGTCTATGAGGACAAAGCATTTCAACAGATAATTGTAGAAAACCAGGTCAATAAAGAAGTCGGCATTATCCGTCCGGATATGTTGCTGGCGGCCTATAAATGCAAAGCCTTTACCCAACTCAAGCATAAAATGCTGAATATGGCTGATAATGGCTTTTTCCAGGTCTTTTTCTTTGTAGCTGATATTGGTCGGCAGATTCAGAAATTCCAGTACGAGCGGATCTTTCAGTATCTCCTCCGGTTGCATGGAAGGCGCGTACATTTCCAGTTCAAGGGATTTTTTATCCTGAGAGCTCAGCAATCTTTCATAATAGAAGCTATTAATATGCCTTTCCAGGGTGCGCACTTTCCATTGCTGGGTGGCTGCTTCCTTGACATAGTAATTTCGTGCATCGGCATTTTGCACCTTGATAATCAGCCTGTAATGCGACCAGGACAAAACGTGCCACAGTGTGGCGCGAATTGGAAATGTCATGAAAAATTGGCGATATCTGCGCAAAGCAGGTTCACTGAAGCCCGGACCAAAATCCCTGGTGAGCTTTGCGGATAGTTCTTTAATAATGGCCTTCCCATACGAAGCGCGGCGTTTACCGGCCTGTTCATTTTCCACGATCAGACGTCCGGTTTCCCAATAGGCTTGCACCATGGAGAAATTTACGGCCTGGTATGTATTATTGCGCGCCTGTTGTAATACTTCCCTGACAGATTCATACAGGGATGGAGGGATGGGATGATTCATACAGGTAAAGTTTAATCCTGCAAAACTAGACAAACTATACATGCGGAATCGAACAACTCATACGGTGGTCAGAAAATGTTCCATGCCGTAGAGCGGTTTACTTTATGACACAGGCTGGCGCTGATCGCGATCTCCTACAGATCCGAGAAATCCGTCGGATGAAGGAAGATATCATCGATATGGGAGACATTATGCTGGTATTCGGGCTGGGCGGACAGTTTCTTCCAGTATGGGTCGCTCCCGAATGCTTTCCAGTGCTCGTCGCGGGCGGCCTTGTTCACAAAGCTCGTCATATACATAAGATTGGGCATGTGTGCCCCCGAAATTACAGAGGCATAGAAAACGGCATTGAACCCTAATTTTTTAAAAAGCCCGATCTCATCACCCTGGTTGAACATCTGTACTTTATTGGAAAAATACTTTTCGGATGGGCCTTCGTAGCTGCGCAGCTCATAGATCCTTTCGGAGGCAGGAGAAGATCGGATAGCCATTGGCGCTTCATGCACCGGCATTCCGGGGAAGGCCTTTAGAATGATCGACTCGATGCGGGTATAGGCCGGGTCATTATACGTTACATCCAGATAATCTTTCCCGTCTTCCTGATATTGTTTGTCTTTTTCCAGCGATTCGGCGAGTTTGGCGAATTCATCCAGGGACTTGAAAGGGATCAGCACATAGACGCGGCGGACAGCCGCGGTGTCGTTATCTGCGGCTGTGAAAACGCCGACCTGTGGGATCCCCATCCGGTGGAGGGCCGGCAAAAAAGCGGCCTGCAGGAATTTCTTTACCTTCTCCTCCTGTTCTTTTGTTTTCAGCTGGTAAACTTTGATATTGTAGTATTCCTGTTTTGGAGCAAATTTTGGAGCAAAGGAGAATGTTTTTGTGCTGAACAGGACGATGCAAGCAAGGAAAAGGCAGGAGCGAAAAAAAGATTTCAGGGTCATAATCATACTATTGAATTGTTATAGTGATGGATCTTTACAGGGGATAAATGTAGTCAACTTTTAATTATATCGTATCTTATCGCGACAAAACGTTGCAATATGAAGATCATGGATACAGATGATCCGATGGGCAAAAAAACGCTGTTCCTGAGTGCCGACTGGGGAACCTCATCCCTTAGAATAAGGCTGGTGGATGCCGCCACCGGACAGGTGATCAGCGAGGATCGTTCTGGCATGGGCATCCGGCAATGCTTTCTTTCCTGGAGGGAAACAAAGGATACTGATCCCGGCAAAAGGATATCGTTCTATCTGGATATTATACGCGGGGCGCTGCGCAATATGGAAGAAAGCCTCGACCTCCCATTGCAGGGTATTCCGCTTGTTTTATCGGGAATGGCCTCTTCCTCGGCCGGCATGCTCGAATTGCCTTACCGGGAGATCCCGTTTGATATATACCATGAGGACCTCATCACGGAATGGCTGCCGGCCGGCGCAGGGCCCGGAGCTGGCGTGCTCCTGATCTCGGGTCTGAAAAGCGGCGATGATGTCATGCGGGGTGAGGAAACGCAGCTGATCGGATGTCTGTCCGGACCGGGAGGGTTTGCTGCCGAAGCCGCGCCGGATCACATTATGGCGCCAGATGTCAATATTGGCGATGGCCTCTATATCTTCCCGGGTACGCATTCCAAGCATATCCTTGTCAAAGACGGGACGATCATTGGATTCAAGACTTTCATGACCGGAGAAATATTCGAATTGCTTTCGGAAAAAAGCCTTCTGGCGGGCTCGGTCGAGAAGACCAGGGACCGGCCCGGTGATCGCGATTGGGCCAGTTTCCGGCGCGGTGTGCTGGAAGCATCCGGCGCTAATTTTTTGCAGGTGGCCTTCCACACCAGGGTCAACGATCTTTTCGGGCTCCTTTCCAAAAAAGAGAATTTTTATTACCTGAGCGGCTTACTGATCGGAACAGAGCTGCAGGATTTGCCCGCCAAAGATGCGAAAGATATTTATCTGTGTTGTGGCAACGCGCTCAAAGATCATTATGAAAAGGCCCTTGAGCTGATGAATGTTTGCGAAAGAGTTCATATATTCCCTGCCGAATTGGTGGACTTAGCAGCAGTCCAGGGTCAATGGGCGGTCCTTTCCAGAACAAAAACGCATAATAACGCAGATGGGCAAGCTTTTTTCAAGGGAAAGATTTGATGATGTTCCGGTTGTAGGCATCCTGAGGAATTTTCCCCGCAGCCAGATCGAAATGCTGGCAGAAAAATATTACACTGCTGGATTGACCACCCTGGAAATTACGATGAACTCTCCGGAAGCCCTCCCAACTATTTCTTCTCTTGTTAAAAAATTCGGTGGGCGGCTTAATATCGGCGCAGGCACCGTCTGCACAAAAAAAGATCTGGACAAGGCGCTGGATGCCGGCGCTTGTTTCATCGTCACTCCTGTCCTGGACAAAACCGTGATCAGGGCCTGCATGAAAAAGAAGATACCCGTTTTCCCCGGCGCGTATACGCCTACAGAAATATATAAGGCCTGGTCGCTGGGGGCAACCATGGTCAAAGTCTTTCCGGCCACCGACCTGGGACCGGGTTATATAAAAGAAGTATTGGCGCCGCTGGACAAGCTTGCTTTATTGCCTGTTGGCGGAGTCGATACGGAGAATTTTACAGCCTTCCTTCGTGCCGGGGCAAAAGGAGTAGGCATGGGTAGCCATTTATTTCCCAGAGATCTTATCGGAAATGGCCGCTGGGATGAGCTGGGCGAACATTTTGCCAACTTTGTCAGAGCGGTACGGGATCATCAATCATTCATTTAAAATTATATTATTGCTATGTCCGGATACAGAAGCAGGGATTGGTTCGGTAAAACAGACAAGATGGGTTTTATTTACCGGAGCTGGATGAAGAACCAGGGCTTCCCCGAAGATCTTTTCGATGGCAGGCCGGTGATCGGCATCTGTAATACCTGGTCGGAGCTAACTCCCTGCAATGCACATTTAAGGGAGCTGGCCGAGTCGGTCAAAAGAGGCGTATATGAGGCGGGAGGGTTTCCTGTTGAATTCCCCGTCATGTCCCTTGGGGAGACGCTGCTGAAGCCGACCGCCATGTTGTTCAGGAACCTGGCCAGCATGGACGCGGAAGAATCGATCAGGGGCAATCCGCTGGACGGGGTAGTGCTGCTGACCGGCTGCGATAAGACAACGCCTTCGACATTGATGGGTGCGTGCAGCGTGAACCTTCCTACCCTGGTCGTACCGGGTGGGCCGATGCTGAACGGAAAATTCCAGGGGAAGGACATCGGGTCGGGCACCAGCGTATGGAAGTTCGCCGATGACCGCAAAACGGGCAAAATGAGCGAGCAGGATTATAGGACTGCCGAAAGCTGCATGTCGAGGAGCGCGGGTCATTGTATGACCATGGGCACGGCTTCCACGATGGCGTGCATGGTGGAGTCCCTTGGCCTCACCCTGCCGGGCGCCGCGGCCATACCGGCTGTCGACTCCAGGAAGAAGGTCCTGGCCCAGCTTTCGGGTCGCAGGATCGTGAATATGGTAAAAGAAAACCTGCGGCTTTCCGATGTTCTCACCCGCCAGGCCTTCGAGAATGCCATCCGGGTAAATGCCGCCGTTGGCGGCAGCACGAATTTCATCATCCATCTTACGGCCATAGCCGGCAGGATCGGTGTGCCGCTGGAACTCGAAGACTTCGACCGGATCGGAAGCAGGATACCGCTGTTGCTGAATCTGATGCCTTCCGGAAAATATCTGATGGAGGATTTTTATTACTCCGGAGGACTACCGGTGATCCTGCATGAACTGGGGGATAAGCTGCACCTGGATGCCATCACCGTCACCGGTAAAAGCCACCGGGAAAATATTAAAGGGATGGACGCCTGTTACAACCGCGACGTGATCGCTGCTTATGAGGCCCCAGTGATCCCGGAAGCGGGGATCGCGGTGCTGAAAGGCAACCTGGCGGTGAATGGCGCCGTCATCAAGCCTTCCGCTGCAACACCCGCTCTTATGCAGCATCGCGGCAGGGCAGTGGTGTTCGAGAATATCGAAGACTATCACGCAAGGATAGACGATCCGTTACTGGAGATCGATGAGACCAGCATCATGGTCCTGAAAAGTGTCGGACCGGTCGGTTATCCCGGCATGGCGGAAGTAGGCAATATGGCTCTGCCTAAGAAATTACTGGATAAGGGAGTGACGGATATGGTGAGGATCTCCGATGGCCGGATGAGCGGAACGGCCTATGGAACGGTGGTCCTCCAT
>DATHHO010000118.1:0-7502 GCA_035317125.1 Puia sp. | reverse complement strand
ACCGATGCGGACGTGAATACTATTATTACCAGTATGGGCCGGCCGGCTGACTTCGAGCAGGACGAAATGGGACAGGCAGCTCCGGCATCGGGTGCAGCGGGCAACAGCAGCAGCAGCAATAGCTACAGCAGCAAAGCCGGGAGCGAGCAATACGCCGGCCAGCAGCAAGGGGCGTACCAGCAGGCCGCAGAAGAGCCGCGCCGTCTTTACCGCTCGGAGAACGACAAGCTTCTGGGTGGGGTCTGTTCGGGTCTTGCCAATTATTTGCGCCTTGACCCGGCTATCGTCCGTATCCTCTTTGCGCTGATCACGTTCGGTGGGTTCGGGCTGGGTTTTGTCCTGTATATCATCCTCTGGGTGGTAGTGCCGCCCAGATCCCTTGTCGCCAATGTACGCAAACGACTTTACCGCAATTCCGAGGACAGGGTCATCGGCGGCGTAGCCAGCGGATTGGCCTCCTATTTTCATATCGAGGTCTGGATCCCCCGCCTGATCTTCTCCCTGCCGCTGATCCTGGGTATTATCACCTCTGTCTTCCGCAACGCCTGGTTTAATTTCCATGGGGATATATATTTCACCGGCGGGTTCGGTGGTAGCCTTTTCGTCAGCTACATCGTGCTGTGGATCGTGCTGCCCGAAGCGGTGACCGCTTCGGAGAAGCTGGAAATGAGAGGGGAAAAAGTGGACCTGGAATCCATAAAAAATACTATCCGTGGTGACATGGAAGGTTTCAAAGGCCGCGCCGAAAAAATGGGCAATGAGATGAAAGAAAGGTTCCAGAAAGTAGGAGAGGATGTGAAACAAAGTACAAGGTCCTTTGCTTCGGAAGCCTACCCCATCGCCCGGAAGACGGGCAGCGGCATCGGACATGCCATCGGAGTGCTTTTCAAGGCTTTCTTCCTTTTCATCGCCGGAACGATCGCATTTGCGCTGACCATGGCGCTGATCGGGCTGATCTTCGGTGGTGCGGGCGTGCTGACCTTCAAAAGCTATATCCTGACCGGATTCTGGCAGAACTTACTGGCCTGGGCGAGCTTTATTCTATTGCTGATCATCCCGGTCGTGGCCCTGCTTACCTGGCTGATCCGCCGGATCACGGGCACCCGCAGCCGCAGTCATTATCTCGGATATGCGTTTGCCAGCCTCTGGGTCATCGGCCTGATCTGTTTTATCTGTCTGGTAGGAATGGTGGTCAACAATTTCCGCTCAAGACAGCATGTAGAGGAAAATCTGACGCTGGCCTCTCCTGCCCATGGAAAGCTTTTGATCAGGACCACAAGCGCAAAGGCGGATTATTATGACCATGATGGATGGTTCGACGGTCATTGGGATAATAACGGGACCTTTTACAATATGAACGAAGACAGCATCAGCATGAACACCATCCAGCTGAACCTGGTAAAAAGCGATGACTCGGCTTATCATGTCCGCTTGTTGAAGTCCAGCCTGGGGAGTGAACCCCGGGTCGCCAGGGAACTGGCCTCCGAGATCGTATTCCCCATTCAGCAGACCGACAGCATTCTTTCTCTTCCCCGCTTCTTCACCGTTACCAGCAGCCAGCGTTTCCGCAATCAGCAGGTAGTGGTTGACGTGGCCATCCCATTGGGACAACGTGTCACCGTGAACAGGAATGTCGGCGGCTACCATTGGTTCAATATCGATGTCAACCGCCGCCACTTCCGCTGGAACAGCCGCTGGAACGATCGCCAGGATGATTTCTGGAATGGCGACTCGGATGACAACTGGGGCCGGAGCTATTCCTGGTCCACCAATACCGAATATATCATGACAAAGGACGGCCTCGTCAGGACCGACAAAAAGATACGCAATTCCGACGATGGAGATGACGACGAACGCGCGGGACGCCCCGAGCGCAAGGAACGTGTGGAAAAACCGGAACGCAGGGAACAACCCGAACGTCCTGAAGGCGGCAGCTATCGTTACAAAGGGCATTCGAACAAGGACGGGGATTCCGGAAAGCCAAAAGGCCACAGGGACTCTGCTGCCGTAAAGTCAACGGCCATGAACGACGGGCCCGGAGCGCCTGTTTACTTTCTGTCGGCACTCGTCAATCTATAATATTTCTTCAAGGGCCGGCCTGAAGGCTGCGCCATTCAAAGTTGGTTGAAGTTGGAACACAGGGCCTCTCCGAGTTGTCGGCGGCCCTTTTTTTATTTTGGGCAGGCTGCAAGGCAAGCTTTATTTTTGCGGCTCAAAATCACAGCAATGAAATCAACTCCATTCACACACAAACATTTAGCGCTCGGAGCAAAAATGGCCGAATTCGCCGGCTATAACATGCCGATCAGCTACAGTGGGATCAATGACGAGCATCAGGCGGTGCGCACCAATGCAGGCATCTTCGATGTAAGCCATATGGGAGAATTCATCATCAAAGGAGACAAGGCGCTTGACCTGATCCAGCGTGTGACCACCAACGATGCTTCCAAACTGACGACGGGCAAAGCCCAGTACAGCGCGCTCACCAACGATTCCGGTGGCATCGTGGATGATCTGATCGTCTATTGCATGGAAGAGAATAAAGCGTATATGGTCGTGGTGAACGCCTCGAATATCGAAAAAGACTGGAAATGGATAACAAAGCATAATACCAAGCATGCAGAGATGCATAATATCTCCGAAAAAACATGTCTGCTGGCGATACAAGGTCCCAATGCCACCAAAATATTGCAGCCGCTCACGGAGATAGATATTCTCAATCTTCCCTATTACACATTCGTAAAAGGCAATTTCGCCGGTGTAGACAATGTCGTAGTAAGCGCCACCGGATATACCGGGGCCGGGGGCATCGAGATCTATTTCGAAGACAAGGATGGGGTCGCAAATAAGATCTGGGACAAGATCTTCGAACTGGGCGCACCCCGGGGCCTGAAGCCTATCGGCCTCGGCGCAAGGGATACCCTTCGTCTGGAAATGGGCTATTGCCTCTATGGTAACGATATCGACGATACCACATCCCCCCTGGAGGCTGGGCTGGGATGGATCACCAAATTCACCAAGGATTTTACGGCAAGGAGCATCCTCGAACAGCAAAAAGAAGAGGGGCCGGACAGAAAGCTGATCGGCTTTGAAATGCTGGAAAAGGGTATTCCCCGCCATGATTACGAGATCAAGGACTTTTCGGGCCGGACGATTGGAAAAGTTACGTCCGGTACGCAATCCCCGTCGCTTGGTAAGGCGATCGGCCTGGGCTATGTCTCCAGGGTCTTTTCCAGCATCGATTCGAAGATCTATATCAAAGTACGGGACAAGCTCCTGCACGCAAAGGTGATAAAACTCCCTTTTCATCCCTAGGCGCCGGCTTTCCCGGTCATTCGCCACTCCCGTCAGCGCGATCACCGGCCCTCCGCACCCCCTGCACCCCGGTTCGCCTGCCCGGCCCCTGTGACCTCCTGATTTCTTTTCCTCCGGAAGCAAGCCTGGAACGATTTTTTCTTGTTATCGGGGCTATCTTCCAACAACCTATTAACCGGATCCATGCCTACTATTCACCTTACAACCTTTATCGCCGCTCCGGCAGATCGTGTATTCGACCTTTGCCGCAGCATCGACCTGCACCGGAAAACAATGGCCCATACCAGAGAGGAAGCCATTGCGGGCACTACCAATGGCCTGATCGGGCTCGACGAGACCGTGACCTGGAAAGCCAAACACCTCCTGAAGACAAGAATACTCAAGTCGAAGATCACCGCCATGGACCGTCCCCGGTCTTTTACGGATGAGATGGTGAACGGAGATTTCAAAAGCCTGAAACACGAACATCATTTCAAACCCGTCAATAACGGTACCCTTATCATCGATCTTTTCCATTTCGAAGCTCCCTACGGTACGCTGGGGAAATGGTTCAACCGCCTGTTCCTCACCGGTTATCTGAAAAAACTGCTGGAGCAGAGGAATACCGTCATCAGGGAATACGCCGAGTCGGATAAATGGAAATTTGTCCTGGATAAATAAAGCACCCTGCCCCAGGAAAGAGCCGATCCCTTAAATTTGCTGTTTACTACCCGATATGACAAATTCCACGCCGGCAAGGCCTTCATTATATACCGTATTATCTCCCGCCCTGTTGCACTTGTACGATATCAACAACGCCATCGTGGTGATCATCGATGTGCTCCGGGCCACGTCCACCATCTGTACAGCCCTGTACAACGGGGCTAAATGCGTCATCCCCGTAGACAGCGTCGCCAAATGCATCGAGCTGGGCAAACAGATCGACGGCATCACCGCCGGGGAACGTGACGGTCAGATCGCCGAAGGGCTTAAACATGGCAACTCGCCATTTGAATATCCTCCGGAATTTATAAAAGGCCGGACGCTGGTGCTCACTACAACCAACGGCACCAAACTGCTGCATATGGCCCTTGAAAGAGGCGCCGGGCAGATCATCACGGGTTCTTTTCCCAATATGAGCGCGGTCTGTCAGTATCTCTTGTCCCAGAACCATAACGTCATTCTTGGCTGCGCTGCCTGGAAAGACCGGGTAAATATCGAGGATCTGCTGTTTGCCGGGGCCATCATCAACGAGGTAAAGCAAAATTTCGATATGAACTGCGACTCTTCCCAGATCGCGGAGACCCTGTACCTCGATGCGAAAAATGATCTTTTCGGTTTCATGAAGGCAAAGGACGCCTCCCATTATCACCGGCTCAGCGGCTATGGCCTGGAAAAAGACATCCGCTATTGTCTGACCCCGGACCTGGCCAATGTATTGCCCTTTTACGAAAACGGGAAATTGATCGTACTATAACCCGATTTCGCTCCCTTCCTCCTTTGTAAGGGTTACTTTTGCAGATTATACCGGTTTGCAAAAAAACATTCTCCATATCGCATTAGTGGGCAATCCCAACAGCGGGAAAAGTTCCTTGTTCAATGCACTGACGGGGCTCAACCAGAAAGTCGGGAATTTCCCCGGCGTCACGGTAGACAAGAAGACCGGCAGGAGCGAACTTTCTCCGGGCCGGGCCGCAAACATCATCGATCTTCCGGGTACGTACAGCCTCTATCCGAAAAGAGCCGACGAATGGGTCACGTATAAAGTGCTTTTAGGCCAGGACCCCGCGGTAAAGGCCGATATGGTCGTCCTGCTGGCGGATGCGAGCAACCTGAAAAGGAACCTTCTGTTCTGCTCGCAGATCATCGACCTGAAAATACCGGTGATCATAGCCCTGACGATGATGGACCTCGCCAACAAAAAAGGAATCGAGATCGATACCGACGGGCTGGAAAGAGAATTGGGCGTGCCGGTCGTAGCGGTCAACCCCCGGAAGAACAAAGGCATCCCCCAGTTGAAAAAAGTAATGGAACAGACGAGCCGGCAGCTCTACCAGGCGCCAGTCCGGGATTTTATCGATAACAAGCAGGCCGCAGGAGCCGTTCAGGACGTAAAAGACCTGTTTCCCGGTGGAACGATCAGTGATTATACCGCCATTCATTATTTGATCAACCACGAAAATTTCGACTTTGGCCCCCCCCTCCAGGAAAAGATCGAGCATATAGAAAGCCGGCATGGCTTTAACCATACCCGTATCCAGGCGGACGAGATCATGCAGCGGTACTCCCGTATCCGGCAGATCATGCAACATACCGTGTCCGAACCGGATCCCCTGCAAAAGACCCTGTTCACGGAGAAGCTGGACAACCTGCTCCTGCACCGGCGCTGGGGGTATATCATCCTTTTCGCCGTACTCTTTCTTTTGTTCCAGAGCGTTTTCTGGATCGCCCAGTTCCCGATGGACGGCATCGACTGGACCTTTTCGAAGCTGGGCGGCTGGCTGGGACATATCCTGCCAGAGGTATGGTGGAGCGACCTGCTGGTCAACGGGCTTATAGCCGGCATGAGCGGCATCCTTGTCTTCGTCCCCCAGATCATGATCCTGTTCGGGCTCATTACGATCCTGGAGGACACCGGCTACATGGCCCGGATCAGTTTTCTCACCGACAAGCTTATGCGGAAAGTGGGGTTGAACGGCAAGAGCGTGATGCCTATGATCAGCGGATTCGCCTGCGCCGTGCCCGCCATTATGAGCACCCGTAACATCGAGAACCGTAAAGAAAGATTGCTGACCATCCTGATCACTCCGCTGATGAGCTGCAGCGCCAGGCTGCCGGTATACACGATGCTGATCGCCCTGGTCGTTCCCAGGCATGAGGTGATCGGCTTCTTCAGTCTCCAGGGGCTCGTGATGATGGGGCTTTACCTGTTAGGCCTCGTCATGGCGCTGATCGTTTCGTATGTGGCCAAGTGGTTTATCCGGCTGAAAGAAAAAAGCTTCTTCATACTGGAATTACCCGTCTACCGTGCGCCGAGATGGAATAATGTGGTCGTGACCATGATCAACAAGGCAAAAATATTTGTGCGGGATGCCGGCAAGGTGATTATCGTCATCAGTCTGATCCTCTGGGCCCTCAGCTCTTTCGGTCCTCCTAACCGCATGGCCGGGGTAAAAGAGGAGTATGCCCGGCAGGTGAGCCAGCATCCCGGGCAGGCCACCGAGCTGAAAAAACAGAGACAGGCGGCGCTCCTCGAAAATTCCTATGCCGGTTTGCTGGGCAGGGAGCTGGAACCCGTCATCCATCCCCTCGGATATGACTGGAAGATCGGCATCGCGCTGATCACTTCTTTTGCGGCCAGGGAAGTATTTGTAGGCACCATGGCTACATTATACAGCGTGGAAGGAGGAAAGGATGCCGATCCGCAGACCTTGCACCAGCGTATGCAATCCGCCCGGCGCGAAGACGGCAGCCCGGTATATACCCTGGCAAGCGGCATCTCGCTGATGATCTTCTATGTGCTCGCCATGCAATGCATGAGCACGCTGGCCGTCGTTCGCAGGGAGACGCGCAGCTGGAAATGGCCCATCATACAGTTCGTCTATATGACAGGGCTGGCTTATATCATGAGCTTTATTACGTATCAGTTGTTGAAATAACCCCTAGCGCAGCAAGTTCCTCTCTGAACTGTCGGGGGAACTGAAAATGGATCCCGTGGAAGCACAGCTCCTGTCGGATGGCTAGATCTTTATCAGCCGCTCCACGGCCCGCTCCAGCGTTTCTTCTTTCTTGGCAAAACAGAAACGGACCACTTTATCATCTTTCCCCGAACGGTAAAAAGCAGAGACGGGGATCGTAGCCACGCCGTATTCTCTGGTGATGCGGATCGCGAGGTCTTTGTCGCTCTCGTCGCTGATCCGGTCGTATTTGTACAGCTGGAAATAGCTTCCATAGCTGGGAAGCGGAGTAAATTTGGTCTGCTCCATAAGGCGGCGGAAATAATCTCTTTTCCCCTGCATGAAAGCTCCCAGCGACAGATAAGAATCTTTATGGGCAAGGAATTTCGAGAGCCCCACCTGAGAAGGCGTATGGCAGCTGAAACAGTTGAACTGATGCACCTTTCGAAACTCCTTCATCAGGCTGGGAGAAGACACGCTATATCCAAGCTTCCAGCCGGTACAGTGATAGACTTTCCCAAAGGAAAAAGA
>DATHHO010000117.1:0-5274 GCA_035317125.1 Puia sp. | reverse complement strand
AGCTCCAGCTCCGGCGCACCGATAATATGATAATTGCCCGGGGCATATGGCAGCGAAAGGATGACGAAATCGGCATTGGCCAGCAGTTCGCTCTTTGTCCGATAGCTAGCCCGGCATTCCTGCTCGCTGGACGCGTCCAGCCGGCGACGGTTATAGTACAGCACCTTTACCCCGACGCCCGCTGCCCTTCGGGCGATCGCCTGCCCTATCCTGCCCATCCCGATGATCCCGATCGTTTTTCCATGCACTTCCGTACCGAAAAATCGGCTGCCCGCAGTGCCCTTCCACTGCCCGTCCAGCACCCAGCGCTCCGACTCCCCTATTTTGCGGGCGATGCTGATCAGGGATCCCCATGTGAAATCGGCTACCGTCTCATCCGCCGGACCGGGAGAATTGGTCCCTATGACACCCGCCCGGGTAAGCGCAGGCACATCTACATTATTATATCCCGCAGCCGAGACGCACACCGCACGAAGATTGCTCAGCCCTTCCAGCAGTTCTGCATTTACCTTTTCTCCACCGGCGATCAGCACCCCGCTCTTGTCCCGCAACGCCTCCTTCAGCTGCTCTGCTGTATATTTTGCGCCTTCATTGACGGCAACGTCAAAGTATCCGCGCAGGCGTTCGACGATATCCGGGAACAATGATCTCGTTATCAGTATTTTCTGTCGCATATGTTAAAGGTATGCCAATCCGGCTGCCCGACAAGGGCTCCGAAACACGCAAAAACAGCCCGAAGAAGTCTCCGTGGTTTTATGATTTCATTAATAAACCTCCCCGGCGATTGCCCTTCTCATATAACAGAACAACAATTACTCTTAACTTTTAAAAATACAATTATGAACAGCACATTCACAAACACCGACAAAAAGACAACCACGATCGTCAATAAAACGCTTATCACTTTTATGACCCTGGTCCTGGTCGTTGCTACTGGCCTGTTAAGCTATAGCCTGTTCCGCCACGAAGAATATAATGTCTCGTCCTTGCTTACGATAACCTCCTACTTATCCATCGTTCTCGGGATCTATGTAGTAAGCACCAAAAAAAGGATCGCTCATAGATAAAGAAAATTTTGGGATCATGGGCCCTGCTCTGCCGGAAGGCAGACGGGGCCTTCCCATTTCAGCCTCGCCCGGACCACCCCCGACCCCCCACCCCTGACCACCCACGGAAATCTGTCCGGCAGGCATCCCACCCGGTCAGACCCAGTATTCCGGGGCATGGATGGCGGTTACCGGGGGAGCACGACTAAGAGTTTCCAGGGAGGCGTTGGCAGTTTTGCCCAAGTTCGTTACTATTGTATTCCCTTAGCGATCTGTCCAAAACCTCAAACATGAAGACAAAACTGCGGGAGCACCAGGAAAAAATGGACCCAGGCGCAGGCGGTAGGTCATCGCTATTCAGGCGGTTCAAGAATATTTCCATTGCGAAGAAATTGTATTTCACCGTTGGCATCATGGCCTTGCTGATAGCTATTGAGCTGGGGGTACTGATCTTTTCCATCCACACGCTGTCCTCTGTACGGGCCTATGTGAACGGGGAAGCTTTGTATTCGAAATCCCAGAAGGATGCCATGTACCAGCTGCTGCAATACGGCCTCACCAGCAAGGAGGACCATTACGCCAAATTCCAGGAATTTATGAAAGTGCCTATCGGGGACCGGGCCACCCTGCAGGAATTTAATCAACCGCGCCCCGACCTCGAAGCGGCCCGGCAAGGTTTTATCCGCGGGCGCAACCATCCGGATGATGTGGATGGAATGATCAAACTATTCAGCAGGTTTAAGAATAATCAATACATCAGCCGCGCGATTACAGCCTGGAAGAACGCCGATCATGTTGTCTCGGGGTTCCAGGTCATCGGCGAAAGATTGCACCAGGAGATCAACAGCGGCAACCCCTCACAGGAACGCATCAACACCATCATGCGGGAAATGGATCCGCTGAACGCCCGGCTCACCGTTTTTGAAGATGAATTCTCCTATTCCCTCGGCGAAGGTTCCCGCTGGCTGGAAAACCTGGTGCTGAAGCTGCTGTTCGTCGTCGCACTTTCCGTGGAATGTACCGGTCTTACCCTTGCCATCACCGTAAGCCGGGGCATCCAGAAAGGTCTCAACGAGATCCTTTTGTCGGCAAGGTCAGTGACCCGGGGGGACTTCAGCCGGAAGGCAAAGGCCTTTTCCCGGGACGAGATCGGGATCCTCGCCAACAATTTCAACAGGATGTCCGAAGAACTGGAGCGGCTGGGGAAAGAGAACCGGGAAGTCAACAGTTCACTGGAAAGAAAAGTAAGGGTGCGGACGGTGGAGCTGGAAAGCAAGAACAAGGAGCTGGAACAGTTTGCCTATGTGGCTTCGCACGATCTTCAGGAGCCGCTGCGGACCACTTCGGCCTTTGTAGAGCTTTTCCAGAAAGAATACCGGGGCCGGCTGGATGGTAATGCTGATAAATACCTTGATTTCATCGTGCAGGCATCCGACCGGATGAAGATCCTCGTCAAGGACCTGCTGGATTATTCAAGGATTGGAAAGGAAAAAAATTCAAAGCTGGTCGACTGTAATAAACTGCTGGAAGAAATTCTGGAAGACCTGGCAAAGATCATAAAAGAAAGTAATGCAACCATCGAAGCTTATGAGCTGCCAGCCATTCATGCCTACCCCACCGAGCTGAAACTGCTGTTCCAGAACCTGATCACCAATGCGATCAAATTCAGAAGGCGGGACCGGCCCCCGCGGATAACGATCCGTCCGAACCTGGAGAACGGTTACTGGAAATTTTTGTTTGCCGACAACGGGATAGGGATCGAAAAAGCCTTTCATGAAAGGATCTTCATAATTTTTCAGCGTCTCCACAACCGCTCGGAATACGAAGGCTCCGGCATCGGGCTGTCACACTGTAAGAAGATCGCAGAATTGCACGGAGGCAGGATCTGGGTCGAATCTACTCCCGGGGAAGGCAGCGATTTCTTCTTCACCATCAGCACGGACATCTGAGGCGACCGGACTTTATCCGGCTCACACGGGCCTCCTCATTCACGGTTGTTGGAAATTCGTTTATTATGCGGAAATTTGCAAAAAAGGAAATACATGGATTTTATCGATTATTATAAGATTCTGGGCGTGGATAAAAATGCAAAGCCGGAGGAGATCAAGAACGCCTACCGCAAGCTGGCGCGGAAATATCATCCCGATCTCAACCCTACCGATAAAGAAGCGAACAAGAAATTTCAGCAGATCAACGAGGCAAATGAAGTATTGAGCGACCCCGCAAACCGGAAGAAATACGATCAGTATGGGAAAGACTGGCAGCATGCCGAAGCCTTTGAAAAAGCACAGGCTTCCGGAGGCGGCCGGAGAAGACAGGGTGCAAATCCGGGCAGAGGCGGAGGGGCGGGCGGAGGTTTCGGCGGCAGCGAAGGCTTCGGGGGCGGAGATTTCGGAGAAGGTGGGGAATTCTCGGATTTTTTTGAATCTCTTTTCGGCGGGTCCGCAAGATCGTCGGGGAACAGCAGGACAAAGTTCAGGGGGCAGGACCTGCATGCGGAACTCCAGCTGAGCCTCGAAAATGCCTATACCACCCATCAGCAGGTGCTGTCCGTCAACGGTAAAAATATAAGGATCACCATCCCCGCGGGCGTGGAAAATGGCCAGGTGATCAAGCTGAAAGGACATGGCGGACCGGGGACAAATGGCGGACCGGCCGGAGACCTCTTTATTACTTTTTCCATCGCTACAGATCCAAGGTTCCAGCGCGATGGCAACGACCTGCATGCAAAATTATCCATCGATCTGTATACGGCCATACTCGGGGGAGAGGTCACGGTTGACACCCTGAATGGAAAAGTGAAATTAAAGGTAAAGCCCGGGACCCAGAATGGCGCGACGATGCGATTGAAAGGAAAAGGGTTTCCCGTTTATAAGAACGAAGGAGTATCCGGCGATCTCTATGTGAGCCTGGAGATCAGACTTCCGGTCAACCTGACGGAAAAAGAAAAAGAATTGTTCATAGAATTGTCGGAATTAGCTAAAAAGGAATCCAGATAAACTCCCATTTATGCAAACAGGAAACCTCATTGCGGCAGAGGCGTTCTGCGCCGGACATCAGATCGAACTGTCTTTTATCAGGACCCTCCACGAATCGGGCCTGATCGACATGACCATGCAGGAAGGGATAGTGTGGCTCCAGGCCGACGAACTGTCGACGCTGGAAAAATTTGTCCGCTGGCATTATGAACTGTCCATAAATCCCGAAGGCATCGAGGCCCTTGCCCATCTCTTATTCCGGGTGGATCACATGCAGGAAGAGATCAGAACCCTGAGGAACAGGCTGCGGAACTACGATCCGCCCACGCGCGATACTTTCTCCGGCCCCCCGGACGAGTGCTGACAAGTCCGGTATTTTGCCCACAGAAGATACCTGGAATGGGCAATTATTTCCCCCGGCAACAACCATCCTCCATCCCCTCCCCCTGGCATAATTTTTACTTTTATAGCGGTATAAAACATGAAATTATGACAAACACAAAAGAAACCATCGAGGTCCTTAACGATCTGATCCAGATCAATAACGACCGTATCGTTGGATATGAAAGAGCAATAAAGGAATCAAAGGATGAAGATGATGATCTGAAGACCTTATACGCTTCCATGATTGCCGAAAGTCACAAGATCAAGATCGCTCTGGCAACCGAAGTCCAGACAATGGGTTCTGACATCGAGCAGGGAACGACTACCAGCGGTAAGATCTACCGCGCATGGATGGACGTAAAAGCAGTCTTCACCGGTCATGACCGTCATGCCGTACTCGAAAATTGCGAAGCAGGGGAAGACGCCGCACAACGCGCCTATGAAAGTGCGCAGAACCATGATGGTCTGCCCGCCTATATCAGGGAATTGATTGCCGAACAGCAACGCGTGCTGAAAGCATCTCATGATGAAATAAAGGCTTTGCGCGACGAGTACGCATCCTAGGGATCATGCAATGTCGCCGTATGAAGCAGCGTGGTCCTATGACTTCGCTGCTATTTTTTTTGCCGTCTCCTCACCGTTGGCTAATGCAGCCTCCACGGTGCCGGGAGCGATCCCTTCGTGCAACCCCTCACCCGCAAAATAGATCGTGTCTTCGATGGGCAGGCGCATCTGCTGTCTGGCTGTCTTGCTCTCCACCGTGTCGAAACTGTATCCGCCCCGTATAAAGGGTTGCACAGACCAGTCCGTGATATGAACGGCTACCAGCTCTGCCTTCAGCTCCGCCAGGGTCATGGAAAAAATGG
>DATHHO010000116.1:0-7401 GCA_035317125.1 Puia sp. | reverse complement strand
TGGCGCCTTTTTTCAGGAATTCAGAAAAAAGCTCTGCGAAGCGATTTTCAATATCGTTGATGATCTCATCACGACCTTCCTCGTTGGCGAAATACTTACGCAGGCTCTCAATGTACTCCTGCAGTATTTCATAAGCCGTCTCTTCGATCGGAACGACCCTGCCATGAAAGTTTATGTTGATGATCTTTTTCATTTGAGTTTTATTTGAAGGTTGAAGTTTAGTTGGTGTTGGTTTCACCGAGACCCTGGGTTCTCCTGGTGAGTGTATTTACTGCATTGGCCAGTTCGTTCCAGGTGGCTTCGAGTTCCCCGTAGAAAGCCTCCCCTTTTGGGGTCAGGCAAAAATATTTACGGGGTGGGCCGGAATTACTCTCTACCCACCGGTAGGTTAGCATATCTGCGTTTTTGAGCCGGGTTAACAGGGGGTAAAGGGTGCCTTCCAGTATATTGAGGTTGGCGGCCTTCATTTCTTCCACGATGTCGGACGGGTAGGCTTCGCCGCGCCTGATGACGGAGAGAATACAAAACTCCAGGATGCCTTTACGCATCTGGCTCTGGGTGTTCTCAATATTCATGAGCTGAAGTTTTAAACCCAGCCTGCCCCTTCGTCTGCTTTTATCCGGGGTCGGCGTGGCAGTGATTTAATCATCTTGACCAAACAAAGATAATACTTTTTTAGTACTATGCAACACAAAGTACTACCCTAAGAAAGGTAATTTTCATAAACTACTAATGGTGTTTAAATAGAACGTAGTCCAGGCAAGGGTTTTGCGGAAATAAGGAAAAAGATCGCAAAAAAGCGTGAATGGATGAATGGTAAAATAGCTTGATAAAGCCCGATTTTTCTTTATCGGAACAGGAGAAGACCGGCCCCTGAGATTAAAATAAGATTAAAAAAAGTGAATTTCCGGCTTAAAACAAAGGGTAATATTGCGTAGCTTGCTGTCGGAATCAGCCGCCAAAACCCATGAGTATTCACCGAATAAAGAATGTCCGGCTTGCAGTCCTGATAAAACTGCTGATCTGCTTTGCCGCAGGTCTTATGAGCGCGTTCCTGCTGATCCGGATACTTCATTGGTAACCGACGCGGTCCTTACGCCGACCCCAGCGCCGGATTTCACAGACAACCATAAAGCTCCCCTTATTTTTTCAGCCCTATTTCCCGCAGACGTTCGTCGAGGTATTCGCCAGCCGTAACGTCCGGATAGGCCTTTGGATGGCTTGCATCGATACAGGAGGGGAGACAGGTCAGGCTCATGCTGCCTTTTGGGTGTAAAAAGAAAGGGATGGAATATCTTGAAGAACCCCATTTTTCCCGGGGTGGGTTTACTACCCGGTGCGTGGTGGATTTAAGCTTGTCATTGGTCAGCCTCTGGAGCATATCGCCTACATTGACGACGATCTGTTCGGGCAGGGAGGTCACCGGCACCCATTCGTCCTGTTTGGAAAGGATCTCCAGGCCGTCGGCAGAAGCTCCTACCAGCAAGGTGATCAGATTGATATCTTCGTGCTGCTCGGCGCGGATCGCGGACTGGGGTTCGCTGGTAATAGGCGGATAATGAATGGCCCTTAAGATCGAATTTCCATTGTGTACGAATGGGTCGAAATATTTTTCATCAAGGCCCAGATACAGAGCTATAGCCCTCAATAAAAGACCGCCCGAACCCTCAAAAGCCCGGTAGGCTTTGAAAAAAGTGGGTGAAAATGGCGCCACCTCTTCTACGGTGACATTTGCGGGATATTCTGTGGCGATGGGATCCTTATCCTCCACGGTCTGTCCAAACTGGAAGAATTCCTTCAGATCGGCGGCTTTGCTGCCTTTTGCGTGTTCTTTTCCAAAGGAAGTGTATCCTCTCTGGCCTGCCAGACCCGGGATCTCGTATTTTCTTTTTGTCCCGATATCCATGGAAAAGAACTCCATGGTATTCTTATAGAGATCGGATATAGTCTGTTCGGGTATCCCGTGATTTTTTACTGCGACAAAACCGACTTCTTCATATGCTTTGCCCAATGCGTTCACAAAGGCCGCTTTCTTTTTTGCGTCCCCGGAAAAATCAGAAAGATCAACTACAGGAATAGCCATATCAATAGTTTTATATGATAAGATTTGTAATTAGATTTACCTGTAAATGTAAAAAATTTTGGCACACCGCACCGGAGCTTCCCCCTATTTAATACTTATTTTATTTTTTTTGTCTTGCTCTGCGGGGACTACGCGGAATATCACCGGCTACAGGCTGGGCCAGGACACGGTGGGCGCCCCCGATTATGGTAAACTGGATTACTGGGCGGCACATCCCTTCAAGAAAGATCTCTCGGACAGCATTCCGCCTCCATTGGAAGAAATGACCATAAAAGATTCCACGACCGATGTATTCTTTTTGCATCCGACCACGCTGACGGCCGCCAGCGAGCTGCAATGGAATGCCTCCCTTGATGATTCGGCGCTCAATGCAAAGACAGACCGCACCACGATCCTTTTTCAGGCCAGCGCTTTTAACGAGTGCCGTCTGTTTGCGCCCAGATACCGGCAGGCCCATGTCCGTGCCTATTTTACCAGCGATACGGCCTCCGCCCACAAGGCATTCGATCTGGCCTATGATGATATCCGCACCGCTTTCCAATATTATCTGGACCATTATAACCAGGGCCGTCCCATTATCATCGCATCTCATAGCCAGGGTACGACCCATGCGGAGCGCCTGCTGAAAGAATTCTTTGAGAACAAGCCGCTTGCTGGAAGGCTTGTGGCGGCCTATATTATCGGCATGGCCATACCCGGAGATTATTTTTCGGGACTGCAGCCTTGCCGGGATTCCACGAGCACCGGCTGCGTTATCGGCTGGAGGACCTATAGGGCAGGATATGAGCCGTCTTTTGTAACGGAAGAAAAAAACAGCTCCTGGGTGGTGAATCCCCTGACCTGGACAACGGACGAAAAAGAAGCGCCCCGCAGTCTCAATAAAGGCGCCGTGCTGACTAATTTTAGCAAGCTTGTGCCGGAAGTGACGGATGCGCAGATCCACGGGGGCGTTCTTTGGGTGCATCGCCCTCATTTTCCCGGTAGTATTTTACTCCGGACGAAGAACTATCATATCGGAGACATCAACTTATTCTATCTCAATATCAGGGAAAACATCCGCACCCGTATCCGTTATTTCCGGATGAAGAGTTGAGGCCGCGGCTTAAAGCTCATTACCTGCAGGATATTTTCAGCAACGGCGCGGTTAAAGTCGGGGGAATAATGGATCTGATCGATAAACGGCAATCCTTTTTCCCGCTCCAGCATATCTCCCAGGAAAAATAAATAATCAAGCTCGCGGGCTTTGTTTTTGACAAGGGGATAGATGTATCCAAATCGTTCAGGAGAAGATTTTGTACATATCGGGTCGTTGACGCGGTTGGGATAATTATAATAAGGCACGGGTTGCCAGAAACAATATAATGAAATGCCATAGAACCCGGCTATTTCCCGGGCATGCCGGATATTATCTATATACCGTTGATAAATGAGCGTACAGGCGGAGTCGGCTTTCATGCCTGCGGGCAATTCATAAAAGTCGGCAAACTGTGTCCTGTCATTATCGCCTCCTGGGTTTATAAACTCGCCGAACCCGGGTTTATAAAGAGGCTCTCTTGCATAAGACGATCTGGCCTGCAGACAGTCATTGAGGCCGTCCAGCATGACGACCATATCCGGCTTTTGATCGTGCAGGATCCTGTCAACCAGCAAGATCAATTCCTGGTAACTGAAATAAGATGGCGTTCCATAATTTACCACATGTATCGGCGTTCCGTGGGGATACTTTTTCTGATAGGCCTTTACGAAACAGGCTGGAATCGTTTCCGCATCCGTCACATTGAAGCCATACATGGTGGACCCTCCAAGGAAAAAGACCGTCAGGCTGTCGGTCGAAAGAGAATCCGAACGTTCGGGGACCGACCTGCGGATATGGTCTTTTACGTTCACGTATTTAGACTGGATATCCCTGAATGCGAATTCAACCCATGGCTCATAAACGGCCTGGTTAGCCAGCGCGGTCTCGGTGTTGATCCGGTCATTTTCGGCCCGGGGCAGCTCAGGCCGTATCAAATAATGATTATTGAGCAATCTTTTGGTCGCCGAATCGGGCAAAAATTTCTTGCGGACTAATTTTCTAAAATCTTTTAAAACCTGGATTGACGCTATTGGATGCGGAGAAAGACCCTGATAATAGTAGGCCCTTGAACAAAGCTCAATGATCATCAGCAACACAACGATCATAATACTGTAGTACAGGAGCTTTTTTGAAACGGGAACAGGCTTGGTCGGCATATTATTATTGTTGACTAGAACTCCGCGTTCTTGGGCGTACGCGGAAAAGCGATCACATCCCGGATGTTCGTCATTCCCGTCACGAAGAGCACCAGCCTTTCGAATCCCAGGCCAAAACCAGCATGGGGTACGGCCCCGAAGCGTCGGGTATCCAGATACCACCACATTTCTTCCACGGGAATATTCATCTCCTTCATCCTTTCTTCCAGCTTCTCCAGTCTTTCTTCCCGCTGGGATCCGCCTACGATCTCGCCGATACCCGGTGCGAGGATGTCCATGGCGGCAACGGTCTTTCCGTCATCGTTCTGCCGCATATAGAAAGCCTTTATCTTTTTGGGATATCCGGTAACGATGACCGGCTTCTTAAAATGTTTTTCCACGAGGTAGCGCTCGTGCTCGCTCTGCATATCGATGCCCCATTCCACGTCGTATTGGAACTTCTTCTTTTTATAGGCCGGGGAGTTCAGCAGGATGTCGATAGCCTCGGTATAGGTGACGCGCTGGAAGCTGTTGTTTACCACAAATTCCAGCTTTTCGATAAGGCCCATCTCGCTGCGTTCGGCCTGTGGCTTTTGCTTTTCTTCTTCGGCCAGCCTCTGGGCCAGGAAATCAAGGTCTTCCCGGTTGTGCTCCATGGCATACCGGATGATATAGCGGATAAAGTCTTCCGCAAGATTCATATTGTCTTCCAGGTCATGAAAGGCCATTTCCGGTTCGATCATCCAGAATTCTGCGAGATGTCTTGCCGTATTGGAGTTTTCCGCACGGAATGTCGGCCCGAAAGTATAAACGTCGCTGAAGGCCATGGCGCCCAGTTCCCCTTCCAGCTGCCCGCTCACCGTCAGATTGGTTGCACGGCCGAAAAAATCCTCCCGGTAATCGATGGTCCCGTCCTCTTTTCTCGGCGGATTGTCGAAGGGGAGGGTGCTGACCCGGAACGTTTCTCCGGCGCCTTCCGCATCGGAGGCGGTGATGATGGGCGTATGCAGATAGACGAACCCTTTTTCATTGAAGAACTGATGGACCGCAAAGGACAGGGAATGACGCACGCGGAAGATCGCTCCAAAGGTGTTGGTGCGGAAGCGCAGGTGTGCGATCTCGCGCAGGTATTCGAGGCTGGGCCTGTTCTTTAGCTGCAGTGGATATTTTTCGGGATTACAGTCTCCCAATATTTCCACTGTGCCGGCCTTTACTTCCACTTTCTGGCCTTTGCCCAGGGAGGCCACAAGGTTCCCGGTCACTTTCAGCGAAGCGCCGGTGGTCAACCGTTTGAGGAAAGGGTCGTCGTATGCGCCCAGCTCCAGCACCACCTGAAGGTTATTATTCGTGGAACCGTCATTCAGGGCAATGAACTGATTATTGCGGAAGGTGCGCACCCATCCCATCACGGTCACCTCCTGGTCTGCAGGCTCTGTGACAAGCAGTTCCTTTACTTTCACTCTTGTGTTGAACATGATATTATTCGCTGATTGATAAGATTCTGCAAAATTAGTGCGGCAAAGATAAAGCAAGCGGATAAAGAATCCTCCGGAAACGAAGACCTGCTATACGGCCTGCGCCGGTTTTTGGGTAAAATCTGTAAAATATATGTGTTTTTGGGTGTATAACTGCTTGGGAAGCAAGCTTTCCCCAAAATAATTTTTTGAATTTTACTTTTTTAGTGGTAAAATTGCATTGGAATTAAGCTGATTAGTACTTATCCAATGCTCACGGCTTATCAGTTTTAGTCATCCGCTCATCATAATAATCAAAATTCATTTTTCGCATTTTCAATTAAACAGACTTGCTGTTTGGGAATGATGTTTAACTCTCAAGTTATTTTATGTACGATATTCTCCAATTGAACGACATGCTCGTTCCAGAGCTGCTAGATATTGCAGATCAATTAAAAATCACCGGCGCAAAAAAATTAAGTAAACAAGATCTGGTCTACAAGATCCTGGATAAACAAGCTGTCGAGGCAAGCGAAGCAAAGACGGATGCAACGGATGATAAACCTAATAAGCGCAAACGCATCATAAAGACCACCACCGCTAACTCCAGCGAAGAGGCCATTGTAGAATCCGAAGAGAAGCCTAAGAAACCAGAGCCTAAAAAGGAAGTCCGGAAAAAGGAAGAAAAACCTCTTCTGAAAAAGGTAAGGAAGAAAGAAGATCAGGAAGATGGCGTCCCTCAGGCCGCCACTGCCGTGCCTTCACCCGAGCAAGCCAAACCAAGAGAAAGCCAACCCAATCGTGAAAACCGCGACCAGCGCGATAATCAGGGTAATCAACGCGATAGCCGCGATCAGCGGGACAACCAGGGCAACCAGCGGGAGAGCCGCGATAATCAAGGCAATCGTGATCAGAGAGACGTCCGCGATCAACAGAACAACCGAAGGGAAGACCAGGGCGACGATCAGGGGGAAGAGCGCGATGAAGAAGATTCAATGCCATCGCAGGAAGAAGGCGAACCCGGTTCCGATCAGCGGTCTGCCGATTCACAGGCCGGCAAAATGTACCCACAGCGCAGAAATGAAGTATTCAATATCGAATTCGACGGAGTGATCCAGGCGGAAGGAGTATTGGAAATGATGCCCGACGGATATGGCTTTTTGCGGAGCAGCGATTATAACTATTTGTCTTCACCCGATGATGTATATGTTTCTCCTTCCCAGATCAAGCTTTTCGGACTGAAAACGGGCGATACCGTGCATGGAGCCGTACGCCCTCCGAAGGAAGGTGAAAAATATTTTGCCCTGCTGAAGGTCGAAATGCTTAACAGTAAAGGACCCGAAGAGGTCCGGGACAGGGTGCCATTCGATTACCTGACCCCATTGTTCCCTTTCGAAAAGATGAACCTTTTCACGACACCCAGCGACTATTCCACCCGTATAATAGACCTTTTCACGCCTATTGGCAAAGGACAGCGCGGACTGATCGTATCCCAGCCTAAAACGGGTAAGACCATGCTGCTGAAAGCGGTGGCTAATGCCATCGCGGCGAACCATCCCGAATGCTACCTGATGGTGGTGCTGGTGGATGAACGCCCTGAGGAAGTCACGGATATGGAACGCAGCGTAAGAGCGGAAGTGATCGCTTCCACTT
>DATHHO010000115.1:0-3390 GCA_035317125.1 Puia sp. | reverse complement strand
GCCCGATGCTGGTCACGATGGCGGCATTATTGGCCCCGACCCGCTTCATCCCCGCAGACAGCAGAAAAGAAGGGATCACCGTCGCCACCAGCGCCAGCAGGAGGGCATAACCCCATAGACCATGACCGGAAACCGCGACGGTAAGGCTGCCCCGGGCAGCGCCGCGGACAAGATAATGCAGCAATACCGCCGAGGTCGCCACCAGCATGCTATAGGTCGTGAATTTGGCGGCGCCCACGATGGGGACCATCCTGCCCGTACCTGACAGATAGAAGGCATAGGTGATGGCGCACAGGAAGATCAGCGCACTGCCCAGATAGAAGTTCGGGTTGCCGGCATCGATCTTCAGCTCCCCGAAAAAGGCGACCCCGATCCCCGCATAGGTCAGCAGCAGGGCCCAGCGCTGCGTGGCATTGATCCGCTGCCGGAAAAGAAAGGCATTGATCAGCACGGCAAAACTGGGGTAGAGGAACAGGATCAGCCGCTCAAGCCCCGCCGATATATATTGCAGCCCGACAAAGTCGAAAAAGCTGCTGAAATAATAGCCCAGCAGCCCCAGCACAACCACAAATCCCCACTGCCGCCGCGTCATCTTTACATTATCCTGCCTCCGGTGGCCCCACCAGGCCGCAAGGAGATAAAAAGGCAGCGAGAACAACATCCTCAGCGCCAGCAGCGTCAGCGCATCCGCCGCACCGGCATGAAAGGCCAGCTTGACGATGATGGCCTTGGTGGAGAACAGGATCGCACCCGCGAACGAGATCAGAAATCCCGTCGTCAGGTTGTTTTTTGCCGTTCCCGCTTCCTTGCTCATAACATTCATGACAATATCCCTCAAAAAAGCCTCCCGGAGGAGGCCTGTATATTAAACCGATACATTAAAATCTCTCAACGCATCATTCAGGCTTGTTTTCAGATCGGTGCTCGGCTTCCGCTGCCCGATGATCAGCGCACAGCTCACGGCATATTCTCCTGCTGGGAACTTCTTCGGATAGCTGCCCGGGATCACCACGCTGCGTGCTGGCACCCGGCCCTTGTATTCGACGGGCGATGGTCCGCTGACATCGATGATCTTGGTCGATTGCGTCAGCACCACATTGGCGCCAAGCACAGCCTCGTTCTCCAGCACCACTCCTTCCACCACGATGCTGCGGCTGCCGAGAAAACAACCGTCCCCGATGATCACAGGTGTTGCCTGAAGGGGTTCCAGCACCCCGCCAATGCCGACGCCCCCGCTTAGATGTACGCCTTTGCCGATCTGTGCGCAGCTGCCCACCGTCGCCCAGGTGTCTACCATTGTGCCCTCATCCACATAGGCCCCGATATTCACATAACTGGGCATCAGTACCACGTTCTTTGCGAGATAAGCGCCATAACGCGCCACGGCATGCGGCACGGCCCTTACCCCCAGTTCCTTATAGTTCTTCTTCAGCAGCATCTTGTCATAAAATTCAAAAGGCGCCAGTTCCCAGGTCTGCATCTGCTGGATCCCGAAATACATAAGGATGGCCTGCTTCACCCATTCGTTGACGACCCAACCATCGGCGGAAGGAGAGGCTACGCGCAGCCGCCCTTTGTCCGTTTCTTCGATGACGGCCCTTATTGCATCCGAATACCGGGCTTCTTTTAACAATTCCCGGTTGCCCCAGGCCTCCACGATCAGATCTTTCAGTTCCATGGCTGATTTTTTTTGCAAACATAGTACATGGTGTGCAGAATGGGGGCCTTTGCCTGTATTTTTGCAGCCATCGCCATTTTTTATGAACGAAGAATTTCAGGACGATATCGAAAATTGCCTGCGGGTGCTGCATACCGGCGGGCTGATCCTCTATCCGACGGATACGGTCTGGGGTATTGGCTGCGATGCGACAAACTTAGCCGCCGTAAAAAAGGTATTTGCCCTCAAACAACGCGAAGAGACCCGCAGCCTCATCGTCCTCATGGCCGATAAGCGCGATATCCTGAAATATACCAGCGCACCCGATCTGCGCATCTTCGATTATTTGCACACGGTGCAAAGACCGACGACCATTATTTATGAAGGCCCCGTGGGTCTGGCCGACAACCTCACCGGCCCCGACGGCACCATCGCCATCCGGTTGACCCAGGACATCTTTTGCCGCCACCTTATCAAACGATTCCGCCGCCCCATCGTCTCCACCTCTGCCAATATCTCCGGCCAGCCCACTCCGAGCATCTTCCCAGAGATCGGAACAGAAATAAAAGAAGGCGCAGACTACATCGTAAAATACCGCCAGACCGACGCCGAACATCATCCGCCTTCCGCCATCCTGAAATGGAACAAGGACGGCACCATCACCACGATACGGGAATAGACATGGAAAAGGAATAGAGAGGGTGGATCGCTGAACATACCGGTCGGGAGCATGTACTATATCACAAAAGGCGCCTTATTTACGAGTGGATTCAACAGTTGAGGCAGCAATGGCAGAGTGAAGAGATAATGCGCGGCTTTTGAATAGCTCATGAGTAAATCCAGCGCCGTTGAGATATAGTACATGCGCAGCATATGGGCAGAATATCCAGCCGATAATTTTCCCGTAATTTCGCACCGTGCAAAAATTCCTCGTCATACAAACGGCGTTTATAGGTGACGTAGTCCTCGCCACCGGGCTCATCGAAAAGCTGCACGCCCATTTCCCCGACGCACAGCTCGACTTCCTGCTGCGGAAAGGCAACGAGGCTTTGCTCACCGGCCACCCATACCTGCACGAAGTCCTCATCTGGGACAAGAAAAAGCACAAGCTGAAAAATCTCTGGAATCTGCTCTGGCGCATCCGCCGCACAAAATATGACAAGACCATCAACGTCCAGCGCTTCGCTGCCACCGGCCTGCTCACCGCTTTCTCCGGCGCGAAGGAAACCATCGGCTTTGACAAAAATCCGCTCAGCAGATTATTCTCAAAAAGAATAAAGCACGTAGTCAGCTACCAGCTCGGCAAACCCGGCGAACCCCGCATAACGGGCCAGTCTGCCGGACCCGGCGAAGGGCACGCCCCACAGCCCGGCGAAGAGAGCACCCCGCAGCCCTCCAACCGCAGTGCTCCGCAACCCTCCACATCCCACGACACTGCCCCTGCCCATGAGATCGACCGCAACCAACTGCTCATAAAAGATTTCACCGACCCCATCCCCGCCAAACCCCGCCTTTATCCGACAGCGCAGGACTATGAGGTTATAAAAAAATACCAGCAATCTCCATATATAACGGTTGGTCCGGCTTCAATATGGTTCACCAAACAATACCCCGCGGAAAAATGGGTGGACTTCATCCGCAAAGTCCCCGCCGGATATACCATCTGTCTGCTCGGCGCGCCCACCGATAAGGACCTCTGCGAAAGCATCCTTCAGGGGGCCTCCATGCAGGAT
>DATHHO010000114.1:0-98906 GCA_035317125.1 Puia sp. | reverse complement strand
ATGCATAATAACGATCCAAGGGTGGTCAAAAAGACCAGGCCCATCGAACAGCTCAGCTTTGAAGAAGCCGCCGAGCTGGCTTATTTTGGCGCCAAGATCCTGCATCCCGCCTCTATCTGGCCCGCTCAATTCTATAAAGTACCCGTCAAGCTGCTGAATACCATGCAGCCGGAAGCAAAAGGGACCCTCATCACCCAGGAAGCCGGGTCCGTAGGCGTGAAGGCCATAGCGGCCAAGGATGGCATCATCGCCATCAATATCAAGAGCAGCCGCATGCTGCTGGCCTATGGATTCCTCCGGAAGATATTCGAGGTGTTCGAGAAATACCGTACCCCGATCGATATGATCACCACATCCGAGGTGGCGGTATCCGTGACCATCGATACGGCGGCCGACCTGAAGGCGATCCTCAAGGAACTGGAGCCATTCGGTACGGTGGAAGTGGAGGAAGACCAGAGCATCGTGTCTATCGTAGGCAACGAGATCGCACAGACCCCCGATGTATTGCGCGACCTGTTCGGAGCCCTGTCGGCTGTCCCTATCCGGATGGTAAGCTATGGAGGCAGCAAGCATAACGTATCTTTGCTGATCCCATCCGCCAATAAGATACAGACCCTTCAACTGCTGAACAAGGGATTGTTCGGGCTGGAGTAGGGCCAGCGGCAAACCAAAGATGGCAACAAACACCGGTCGGCTCATGAAAAGAAAATCTGGCGGTCCTGGTAAGAAAGTCTTCCCCGCAGCAATGGGCACACGCATAAGCACGGCCTTGCGCATCCGAGGGATGTTGCTGTCGTTGTACCTCCTTCTGAGCTTCGCATCCCTCCATGCACAGACAGAAACCACCGATCTCTCCGGTATGGTAAAGGATTCTGCCGGCAACAAACCACTGGCCGGAGTAAGCGTATTCCTCAACAGCACCTCCAAAGGCACCGTCACACGCGCAGATGGCAGCTTCCTGCTGAAAGGCTTCCCGAAAGGGAGATATGAGCTGGTGATCTCTGCTATCGGTTATCAGACCTTTGTCATGGAGATCAGCAGCAATCATCTCCCCGCTTCGCTGACTATCGGGCTCCATCAGAAGGCTACGGAGCTGGCGGCCTTCATCGTCGAGCCCTATCTGAAAAACGGCTGGCGGCTTTGGGGGAAATTCTTTGTAGATAATTTTATCGGGACGATGAATAATTCAGGGTCCTGCACGATCAGGAACAAGGATATCCTGCGCTTCCATTTTTATAAAAAGAGCAACCTCCTCACCGTCACCGCCATCGAGCCGCTGATCATCGAGAACAACGCGCTTGGCTACACGCTTCAGTTCAAGCTGGAGGAATTCTCCTGCGATTTCAACAGCAATATCGTCAACTATTTCGGCTATCCTTATTTTCAGGAAATGGGCTCAAAGAGTGCGGGCAGGAGACGACGATGGGCAGCGCACCGGCAGGAGGCCTATAAAGGATCGGTCATGCATTTTATTCGCAGCCTGTACAACAACCGTTGCCAACAGGAATGGTTCGCCATGCAGTACGATATAAAGATCCCGAATATTGAGAAGCAGCGCGTAAAGGAAATATACCGGCCGGAGATTCAGAAGGCAGACAGCTTTCCCATGGATAGCTTACATCATTTCTGGGAAGTACTGAGGCAACCGGACTTTTTTACCCGTAGGGTGCCGGTAGGAGCGGATAGTTTGCTGACCGTCTTTGCCGATAACAGCAAGGCCCTGTTCTTTGAAGGCAAGCTCATGGTAAGTTTTGGGAACCCTGCCGCCGGTTACCGCCGGTATTCGCAGATGCTGCTGATCACGCCGGCGATGGTGAAGATCGAAGAAAATGGAAGTTATTTCCCTCCGCAGGAGACCTTCGTCTCCGGCTTTTGGGGCAAGTCGGAAAAGATAGAGAATTTACTGCCGCTGGACTACGGGCAGCCGTAGCCATCCGTTCGCGCCCATCCAGTTCTCCAGCCTCTCCATCCATTGGTCTTTTGTGGTGGGATTATTCATGCCAAAGCCATGGCCTCCTTTCGGATAGATATGCAGCTCGGATGGCACCTTGTTGCGTTGCAGGGCCTCGTAAAAGTAAAGGCTGTTGACCACCGGTACGGTGCGGTCGTCTTCGGCATGCACGATAAAGGCAGGTGGTGTATCCGGCCCCACCTGCAGCTCGCCGGACCAGGCTATGATCTTCTCTTGTGTGGGATTGCGGCCGATGAGGTTGTCCCGGGATCCCCGGTGCCCTATGCTGTCGGAAAAGCTGATCACCGGGTACAGCAGGATCATAAAATCCGGCTTCAGCGAAAAATGGCCAGGATTGTCGATCACCGGCTTCATAAAATGGGTCCCGGCCGTAGAAGCCAGGTGGCCGCCTGCGGAGAATCCCATGATCCCGATCTTTGCCGTATCGACATGCCAGGTGGCGGCATTTTGTCGCACGAGCTGGATCGCCCGCTGCGCATCCTGAAGGGGGCCGATCTCCTTATTGACCATCGTCACGTCGCTGGGCAGCCGGTATTTCAGCACAAAGGCGGCCACTCCCATCCCATTCAGTTTTTTTGCTATATCGATCCCTTCGTGGCTCATGGCCAGATGGGAATACCCGCCTCCGGGGCAGACGATGACCGCCGTCCCATTGGCCTTTGCTTTCGGGGGAAGGTAGATCGCCAGGGTAGGGCGGCTCACCAGGGTGACGCTGATCCGGTGATGGGCATCTTTGCCGATCTCCGTCTTTTCTTCATCATTCACCGGTCTGGAGTTGGGAATGATATCCCCGTATAATGGGATGGCCTGTTGCGCTTGTACCATAACGTTCATGGAAATGGCAAATAACAGAAAAAATATCTTTTGCATAGTTCAGATCATTGCTCCGGGCCGGGGGCGCCCGGTGTGAATCAGATCACCAACATCGCATCCCCATAGCTGAAGAAACGATATTTATCCTTGATAGCCCGTCTGTAGGATTCCATGGCCAGATCATAGCCGGCAAAAGCGCATACCATGATCAGCAGGCTGGTCTTGGGCAAATGAAAGTTCGTTACCAGCGCATCGGCGATATTGAACTGATAAGGCGGGTGAATAAAGGTATTCGTCCAGCCTTCGGACGGCTTCAGTAATTTTTCCGCGGTGAAAGAGGATTCGATGGCGCGCATCGTAGTCGTGCCCACAGAGCAGATCCGGTGATTGCCCAGTCTGGCTTTGTTCACGATCTTACAGGCGTCATCTTCTATGCGATAATATTCCGCATCCATCTTGTGTTTGCTCAGGTCCTCTACCTCGATGGGGCGGAAGGTCCCGAGACCCGTATGCAGGGTCACTTCCGAGAAGCGGATCCCTTTTATTTCCAGACGCTTGATCAGCTCTTTGCTGAAATGCAGACCCGCCGTAGGAGCGGCTACCGCACCCTCATGCTTGGCATAGACGGTCTGGTAACGTTCTTTATCTTCTTCATCGGGCTTACGTTTGATATATTTCGGCAGGGGTGTTTCTCCCAGCAACTCCAGCATCTGACGGAACTCGTCATCGCTGCCATCCCAGAGGAACCGGATGGTGCGGCCGCGGCTTGTCGTATTGTCGATCACTTCGGCTACCAGCTCGTCGTTGTCCCCGAAATACAGTTTATTGCCTACCCTGATCTTTCTTGCGGGATCGACGATCACGTCCCAGAGGCGGTTGGGCTTATTCAATTCGCGCAGCAGGAATACTTCGATCTTGGCGCCGGTCTTTTCTTTGCGGCCATACATGCGCGCGGGGAATACTTTGGTATTGTTTACGACGAAGACATCCTTGTCATCAAAATATTCGAGGATATCCCTGAAATGTTTGTTCTCTATCTGTCCCGTTTTACGGTGAACGACCATCATTCGGCTGTCCTCTCTTTTTTTCGCAGGGTGCTGGGCAATGAGATTCAACGGAAGGTCAAACTTGAACTGTGAAAGCTTCATGTGAAATTTTATTTTTATAAACAGGATCGCACATGATACCAGCAGGTGGTAAGGATATACTACGGAGATTTCCGGTACAAACCAGGTCTTACGGCACCCGATTTGATATCATGTTACGGCATGATTTTTCAAGCTGGCAAAGGTAGCAATAAATTGATGGATTTCAAAATATTGATTGACAACCCGTAAAACCTGCCCAAACCCTTGATTTTACAACCCGTTCACATAATAATTTTCAGCATTTCCCGTCTTTTACCCAACTTCATAAGAATTGAACAACCCGCGTATAATGAGACCGATCTTTGTCCGGAAGCTCCTGCTGGTCCTCGTTTGTTTCCTGGTCCCCGCAGCCTTCCTGAAGGCCCAGAAACGCGTGGAGAAAAAATACCCGACCTTATTATGGGAGATAACGGGCAACGGCCTCCAAAAAACCTCCTATCTCTTCGGGACGATGCACGTGAGCAGCAAAATGGTCTTTCACCTGAGCGACTCTTTTTATCTGGATATCAAGAATTCAGACGTGGTGGCGCTGGAGCTCGATCCGCAGCTCTGGCAAGACCAGCTGTTCCGGTTCGAAAGTATGCAGAACAACCTGCGTTTTTATACCCAGGGCTCGCCGGGCGATTATCTCAACGAACGTTCTTTCCAGCTCGAAAAATATGAAGATCAGCTCAGGTCGGCGCTGAGCGAAGAGCCATCCATCATCAATGGTCTGTTATACCGCAGCATGCGGGCCCGGGCCGATTTCGAGGAGGACACCTATCTCGACCTCTATATTTACCAGACCGGAAAAAAGCTGGGCAAGCAGGCCACCGGCGTCGAGAACTATTTCCAGACGGAGCAGCTGATCATGGAGGCCGCCCAGGATATGATGAAGGATAAAAAGAAGAAAAGGCCGGACACAGACGGCCAGTCCCTTTTCGAGATCGAGAAGAAGACCCAGGAAGCCTACCGAAAGGGGGACCTGGACATGCTCGACTCTCTCGAGAAGCTTATGCAGCCGTCGGATGCCTATATGGAAAAATTCCTTTACCGCCGGAACGAGATCCAGGCCAACTCGATCGACAGCATCGTAAAGAAACATTCTTTATTCGTGGGGGTCGGCGCCGCGCACCTGCCGGGAAGGCGGGGAGTGATCGAGCTGCTGCGTAAAAAAGGGTATATCCTCCGGCCCGTCGTCATGCAGGACAGGGAGGCTACGCGCAAGGATACGATCGATAAGATCCGGGTGCCTGTCAGCTTTTCTTCCTTTACTTCCGGGGACAGCGCATTCACCGTGAAGCTGCCCGGGAAACTATACCGGCGTACGGATGGTCATTCCGCCGATGCCTGGCAATACGCCGATATGGGCAACGGGGCTTATTATATGATCGGGCGGGTGAAGACCCATGGGGACTTCCTTGGTCAGAACGAGGCTACGATCCTCCGGAAAGTGGACAGCCTGCTGTATGAGAATATACCCGGAAAGATATTGACAAAGACGGCCATCGTAAAGAATGGGTTCAAAGGGTATGACATTACGACAAGAACAAGGCGGGGAGATATCCAGCGTTACAATATCCTGGTGACCCCCGTGGAAGTGCTCGTATTCAAAATGAGCGGGAATGGCAACTATGCGGAAGGGAAAGAAGCCGAACAGTTCTTCGGGTCCATCGGATTAAGAAATATCGCGCCGCCGGGATGGGCCGCTTTTACCCCTTCCCAGGGAGGGTTCCGGCTCAACATGCCCAGACAGCCTTATGAGAACAAAAATACCGGCAATACGGACGATATGCTGCGCTGGGAATACGAGGCGGACGACGAGGCCACCGGTGACGGCTATCTGGTCTGGAAAAAATCGGTTCAGAACTACCGCTTCCTCGAAGAGGACACGGCAGATCTGGCGCTGATGGAAGAAAGCTTCCGCCTGTCCGATCTGATCGATAAACAGCTGAGCCGGCGTACCGGTCTTTACCGGGGCTACCCTTGTCTGGATGCTGTTTATCAGCAGAAGGACGGCTCGTATATTCATACCCGTTGTCTGATCAGGGGCCCGCATTATTATCTGCTGGCTGCCCGGAGCAGGACCAGGGACAGGTCCTTTGCGGCGTATTTCGATTCCTTTGAATTTGCTCCTTACCGGTATACGGGATTCCGGAATTATACGGACAGCTTTATGAATATCGTCGTCTCTACGCCGGTGGTGCCCGATATAGACGCGGGCATGCGTACTATCATGGAAAAAGCATCCAGCGAAGAATTCCTGAACTCCCTTCCCAATTTCAGCAGCTACTGGCCGCACGCAAAGACGGCCTTATTCCGGGATGACTCCACAGGAGAGGCGGTATTCGTGTCGATGGAGACCTTTCCGAAATATTTTTATCCGAAGGATACGGCCATTTTCTGGCGGGAACAGGCCAACGAAAAGAAGATAGAAAAGGACCTCCTTATCCGGCGCAAGGAATTCTTCCGGTTTAATGATTCCGTGATGGGTTACAAATATCAGTTCTCGGACACCAATACATCCCGCCTGATCAACAATTGGATCTTTCTGAAGGACAACCACCTCTTTCGCCTGATCAGTCTGGGCGATACACTGAGCTCCGGCAGCGAATTCATCGGACGTTTCTATTCGAGCCTGCGTCCCCTCGATAAGCGGCTGGGCGCGCCTGTTTTCCCCCCAAAGCTGGATCTTTTCTTCCACGATTTTTACAGCAGGGATTCTTCTATCAGCAAAAAAGCAAGGGAGGCGATCCCCAATGTATATTTCGGGGCCGCAGGAGTACCGGGGTTGCTGCGGGCAATCGGTTCCCTGGCACATCAGGACAAGGACTATTACAATACCAGGACAAAGCTCATCAACGAGCTTGGCTATATCAGCGATTCAGGGTCGGCAGAAATGGTGGTCGCCGGATTGAAGGATATCTACGGAAAGGCCGGCGATACCAGTACATTTCAGAACGCCGTACTGAAAGCCCTCGCGCATCTGAAGACCAGACCCGCTTATGACGCCTTAAAAGTTTTGCTGGTCCAGGACCCGCCGGTCTTTGACAATCCTTCCGATTATAATTATTTATTTCAGGACCTGGGTGATTCTCTGGCCCTGGCCCGTTCGCTTTTTCCGGAACTTTTGCAGCTGGCAGCCGTGGACGATTACAAGGAGAACATCAGATCGCTGCTCACCGGGCTGGTGGACAGTGGTTATCTCAAGGCCTCCGATTACGAGAGCCATTTCAGCCAGATCTGGTTCGATGCAAAGATCCAGTGGAAAAAGCAGGAAGGCAGGGACGAAAAGAAATGGCAGAAAAAGGATGATGACAAGGACGAGGATATTCAGGCTGCTTCATCCGTTACCGAAGATCCCGGTGAAATGTCCAATAATGACCTGGGAGAGTATGCCATTCTGCTGATCCCTTTTTACGAAAAGAACGCCAGCGTACCTCATTTCTTCGATAGGCTGCTCCAGAGCAAGGATCTTTCCGTCCGCATGAGCGCGGTTCTTTTATTACTGCGGAATAACAGACCGGTGGCCGACTCTGTCATTTATTCGATCGCAGTCAGCGATCAGTACAGGAGCCTCCTGTTGAGAAATCTGGAATCGATCCATCAGGAGCGCCGCTTCCCCGCTCAATTCCACGACCAGCTGAATATTGCACGCAGCCGTCTGGTCAGCAGCCGGCCGGGGAATGATCTTCTGGAGGTTGTGTTCGTCGACAAAAAGACCCTGCAGTTCAAAAGAGAAAAGGGCTGGCTGTACTTGTTCAAATACCGGCAGAATAAAGAAGACGAATGGCAGATCGGTTTCAGCGGGCTACAGCCATCCGATCTTAAAGAGACAAGAGCAGGGGGCAGCAATGACTTTGTCCTCCTCACGGACAAGAAGATAAAGCCGGACATGCCCGTCAGCGAGCAATTCGATAAACAGTTGAGACACTTCCTGTTCTCGAAGGTCAGGAGCGCCCAATCCTTTTACCTCGACAACGATAATTTCTCCGGGAGAGAAGAGGAGGAATAATTACGCACCACCTGTCCGCATCAGTGTCTGGCAGCGATCTATTGACCCATGCTCGGTATCGACGCGATCAGCCGCTGCGTATATTCCTTCTGCGGGTGGTTATAGACTGTCTCGGCCTCTCCGATCTCTTCGATCTTGCCTTTGTTCATCACGAGGATGCGGTCGCTGATATAGCGCACAACCGACAGGTCATGGGAGATGAAGACGACGGTAAATCCAAATTCTTTTTTGAGGTCGTTCAGCAGGTTGAGCACCTGCGCCTGTACGCTCACGTCGAGGGCCGACACCGATTCATCGCAGACGATAAAAGAGGGATTGAGGGCAAGGGCCCTTGCGATCACGATGCGCTGTCGCTGTCCGCCCGAAAATTCATGGGGATAGCGGTCGAAATGCTCTTTTCCGAGGCTGACCTTTTCCAGCAATTCCCCGACCCGCTGCCTTCTCTCCCGCTGACCCTGGGCCAGGTGATATACTTTCAGGGGTTCTGCGATCGCCGCACCGACAGTCAT
This sequence comes from Puia sp., assembly GCA_035317125.1. Taxonomy (GTDB): domain Bacteria; phylum Bacteroidota; class Bacteroidia; order Chitinophagales; family Chitinophagaceae; genus Puia. The sequence continues at coordinate 90,470 of DATHHO010000114.1, read as the reverse complement.
GACGGGGTTCAGCGAAGAATAAGGGTCCTGGAAGATGATCTGGATATGTTTGCGCAATTCTTTCAGCTCGCTGGCTTTATAAGCAGCAAGATCGGCGCCGTTAAAAAGGATCTTTCCAGCGCTGGGATCGACGAGGCGGAGGAGGGCCCTGCCGAGCGTCGTCTTGCCGCACCCGGATTCTCCCACCAGCCCCAGGGTCTCTCCTTCGTATATGGTAAAGCTTACGTCGTCTACTGCTTTGGTATGATCCAGCGTTCTTCCCAGCAACGTCTTCCGGGAAGGATACCAGACGCGAAGGTGCTGGACCTCCACGAGCGGACGCGGAGGAACTAGAGGCGGCTGATGATCCCTTGCTTCAGGCAAGGGATTTTCAGCAATGCCTTCCATAAAATCACTGACCACCGGCAGCCTTTCTCCTTTTGCGTGCAGGACCGGTCTGCAGTTCAGCAAACCCTTCGTATACGGGTGCCGGGGATGGCTGAACAGTTCCTTCACCGTCCCTTCTTCCACGACCTTTCCCTTGTACAGCACAAGGGCCCGGTCTGCTATCTCGGCGACCACGCCCAGGTCGTGGGTGATGAAGATAACGCCCATATTTTCCGTCTGCTGTAATTCCCTGATCAGTTGCAGAATGGTCTTCTGTACGGTCACGTCGAGGGCCGTAGTTGGCTCATCGCAGATCAGCAGGGAAGGGTGGCTGCTCATCGCCATCGCGATCATGATGCGTTGCTTCTGTCCTCCGCTCAGCGTGTGGGGATAACGGCGGAATATACCGGCTGGATCGGGCAGCCGCACTTTCCCGAACAGTTCGATGGTCTTTAGTTTTGCCTCCGCGGCGGAGATCTTGTTATGCGCGAGGATCGCCTCCATTACCTGGGCGCCGCAGGTATAGACGGGATTCAGAGAGGTCATCGGTTCCTGAAAGATCATCGCCACCTGCCGTCCCCTGATGTCCTGCATCTGACGGGGGCTTTGTTTCAGCAGGTCGATGCGCCGGTCATTTTCATCGGTGAACAGGATCTCGCCGGAAAGATAGGTAGCCGGCGGGCTTGGCAGCAACTGCAGGATGGACAGGGCCGTGATGGATTTCCCCGATCCGGATTCTCCTACCAACGCGACGATCTCTCCGCGGCTTACCTGCAGATCGACACCCTGGACACCCGGGGCGATACCAGCCTCCGTCTGAAAACCGATGCTCAGGTTATGAATGGAAAGGAGTGAGGACATAGTTTGATATGGGCTGGATGATCAGAATCTCAGATGCCTTACGGTAAGTCCGTTATTGATCAGCTGTTTCAATGAATCGATCCCGATCTTAAGATGGTTTTCCACGAAGTCGCCGGTGACCTTCTGATCGCTTTCCGCCGTCTTCACCCCTTCCGGCGTCATCGGCTGGTCGCTTACCAGCAACAAAGCGCCCGTGGGGATCTTATTGTAGAAGCCCACCGAGAAGATCGTGGCCGTCTCCATATCGATGGCATAAGCCCTTATCTTTTTCAGATATTCCTTGAAGACCTCATCGTGCTCCCAGACGCGCCGGTTGGTGGTGTACACCGTTCCGGTCCAGTAGTCCACCGCATAATCACGGATCGTGGTGGAGATCGCCTTCTGAAGGGCGAAGGCAGGCAAGGCCGGCACTTCGGGCGGAAAGTAATCATTGGAGGTCCCCTCGCCCCGGATCGCTGCGATAGGCAGGATCAGGTCGCCAAGCTTATTGCGCCGCTTGAGCCCCCCGCATTTTCCAAGGAACAGCACAGCCTTTGGCTCGATGGCGGTCAACAGGTCCATGATAGTAGCAGCCGTGGGACTGCCCATCCCGAAATTAATGATCGAAATGTCCCCGGCCGTAGCGACCTGCATGGGCTTGTGCTCGCCGACCACCTCCACCTTATGCCAGTCTGCAAACAGATAGACATAATTATCAAAATTGGTCAGCAGGATATATTTCCCGAAGTTCTCCAGTTTCTCGCCTGTATATCGTGGCAGCCAGTTCCTGACGATCTCTTCTTTGCTTTTCATGCACTTGATTTATATCGATTAAAAAAACTTTTCCAATGACTGCGGGCTCCATCATTTTCAGTAAATTTAGCAAATAGTTTCTGCACATGATCAAAATCTACTATCCACCTTATCCCTTCAAGATACGGGAACCCGAAAGAAAAAAAGAAGAGATCTGGGATGAACTGCGTAAACTATGGGTTCGCCTCACACCGGAAGAATGGGTCCGTCAGAATTTCATTCAATACCTTCTTCAGGTAAAGAACTATCCCGCCTCTTATATCTCCGTGGAAAAAAGAATGAAGCTGGGGGAGCTCAATAAACGATTCGATCTGCTGGTGTTCGATGCGGGTGCGCATCCCTGGATGCTGGTGGAATGCAAGGGAGGCGATATCAAGCTGGACAGCCGTGTCCTCTGGCAGGTGCTGCGTTATAATCTGGCCATGCCCGTAAAATATCTGGTCATTACCAACGGAGAGGAATGCCATGCTTTTGTAAAAGGGGTGCTGGATTTCGAAGGGATCCCGGCGTTACCTGCATACAATGAATGATCCGGGGTGGATTCGGAGCGCTCATGTAATGATGATGTTTTTATTGGTGAAAGCTCGTGCCGATGAATTGCAGAGCGTCGGTGATGCCGGTCCGCCAGTAGGTCCAGTTGTGGGCGCCATCCCGCATACGGAACTCATGCGGTACCTTTTTATCCATGAGCGCGATATGCAGGAGACAGTTCCCTTTGCCCAGCCCATCATCGTCCCCGCAATCGATCCAATAACGTACTTTTTTCAGCTCGTCCAGCGGCTTTTCTTGCACCATTCTGATCGGAGAGTTCGCGTACCAGGCCTTGCTGAGCCGGTCGTTCCCTTTCAGCCCCCGGCCATACAATTGACCCAGCGTCCTGTCCCAGCTTGCATCCGGAATAGCGGCAAGGGTGGCATCGTCCCAGACCGCCGCGCTCAACGGTGCGGCTGCGGCAAATAATTCCGGGTATTTCAGCGCATAGATCAGCGAACCATACCCGCCCATCGAAAGACCGGCTATACCCCGGTAATGTTTCTCCGCCTTTATCCGGTAGGTCTTTTCTACGGAAGGCATGAATTCCTTTATGAAGAAATCCTCGTATTTTTCTTTTCCATCGTAAGAGTTGATATAGAAGCTGGAATCCCCGTTTGGCATGACAATGATCATCGGAGGGATGGTGCCCTCGGTGATAGCCTTGTCCGCAAACCGGTTTATTTCCCCGAACTGCAGCCAGCCGGTATTATCATCCGTATACCCATGCAACAGATACACTACGGGATAGTTCCTTTGCGAAAGGGTATAATCGGGTGGAAGATAGACCGAGTATTTTACGTCCTTGCCAAGGATCGTGCTTCTGACCACCGATTGTTCGATCACTTTTCCCGTCTGCTGGCCACAGGCGGCTACGACAAGGCAGAGACTTAAAACGAATAAGCCGGTTTTTTTGGACAGGTCGTACATATGGTGAGATTTATTATGGAAATATACCCAATTCCGCATAAGAAGTGCCCACTTTATTGATCGCCACCACATAGGCAGCCGTCCGCATATCCGGTATGCTGGGATTTTTTTGCCATACGTCCATGATCTCGCGGGTAGCGGCGATCATAGTCTCTTCCAGACCGCTGTAGACCAGGTCCACTTCGTCGGCGCCATGCATGATAAATTCCTTTTCCTTCGGGCTTACCTTTTTGCCGGTGAGGCCCTCTATCTGGCCAAGGATATGCGTATTCATATTCTCGGTGAATCGTTTTTCCATACGTCCATAACGTACATGGCTGAGGTTCTTCAGCCATTCGAAATAGGACACCGTTACGCCACCCGCATTCAGATACATATCCGGCACCACAAGGACCCCTTTTTTGATAAACACATCGTCCGCCTCCGGCGTCAGCGGACCGTTGGCCGCTTCACCGATGATCTTTGCTTTTACATTCGGGGCGTTCTTTCCATTGACCACATTTTCCAGGGCGGCGGGGATCAGGATATCGCATTCGAATTCCAGCGCGGCCCCGGAATCGGGAAGGTTCGTAGCGCCGGGGAAATTGAGGATGCTGCCGGTCTTCTTCCTGTGCTGGAATACTTCTTCTTCGTTCAGCCCGGCAGGGTTCGAAATGGCGCCTTCAAATTCGGCAAGGGCAACCACTTTGGCCCCGCCTTCGCGGAAGAACTTGGCGGCATGATAGCCCACATTGCCGAGGCCCTGTACGACTACCGTCTTTCCTTCCACGCCAAGCTTCAATCCCAGCTTTTTCATGATATCGGACATATTACAGACTTCGCGTATGCCATAGAATACACCCAGGCCGGTGGCCTCGCGCCGTCCGCGTACACCACCCTGTGATACGGGTTTGCCGGTCACACAGGCCAGCGCATCGATCTCGCCGGGACGCATGCTCATGTAGGTATCGAGGATCCAGGCCATTTCGCGCTCCCCCGTTCCATAATCCGGGGCAGGGACATCGGTGCCGGGTCCGATAAAATTCTTTTTGATCAGCTCCGAAGTATACCGGCGCGTGATCTTCTCCAGCTCATAAGGCGTGTATTTCTTGGGATCGATGCTGATCCCTCCTTTGGCGCCGCCAAAAGGAACGTTTACGATCGCACATTTGAAGGTCATGAGGGCAGCAAGGGCCATCACCTCGTCGAGGTTTACCGACAGCGCGAAACGGATCCCTCCTTTACAGGGGGTCTTGTGCTGAGAGTGCTGTACGCGATAGGCCTTGATCACTTCTATCTTATCGCCGATCTTGACGGGGAAGAACATGCGGTAGACGGCATTACACTGCTTGATCTGTTCGAGGATCCCGGGATCCCAGCTCGTGAATCCAGCCGCCTTATCAAAACTTTTTTCAACGGCTTCGAAAAATTTGTATTCTGGTTGATCTGCCATGACCTTTATTTTTTAGTGATGCAATTATTTAGTTTCTTTTTCCAGCCTGCTGATCTTTCTGTCCAGCCTGACCACGTATAGGATCAATCCGAGGAATATGGCCACCAGCACGGCGACCACCACATAGATCTTGCCATTAGCGCGCAGCGCGTCGGCCATTTCCACCGTTTGGTCCCCGCTGCTATCCTGGGCGCGCGCGATGAGGGTAAGGAAAAGGGCGGGCAACAGGAGCATTAAGAAACAGAACTTTTTAAGCATTATTGTTTTTTTATACCTGATTATTATTTGTGTGAGGGTCCATGAATTCATTTGTGCCTTTGCTCCTGCAACAGCTGCAGGCGGATACGCAGGCTCGTGATCCATACCCCCAGCAGCGTCCATCCCGGTACGGCAAAGGGATAGAATATCAGCCTCATCCGGGAATCGAGATTATTGAAAGCCGGATTGCCGCCCAGTCCTCCCGGATGCAGGCTCTCCATCATTCTTGGAATGATCCAGATGGTGGGGAACAGCATGGCGAAAGCGAAAATATTATAGACGGCCCCGATCCTCGCCCGTTTGTCCATATCCGTCATGGAATTCCGCAACACCAGGTAGGCCAGATAGATGAGGAGGGCGACCACGGCGCCCAATTGCTTAGGATCGTTGCTCCAGAACGCACCCCAGGTGAATCCTGCCCACATGCTGCCGGTCAGCACGCCAAGGATGCCGAACACGATGCCGACTTTGGCATATTCGAGAGCATAGATATCGGCCAGCAGGCTGCCCGTACGCAGGTATTTTATCGAATAAATAACGGAGATGATAAAAAAGATCATCATGGACATCCACATCGCCACATGGAAATAAAGATTGCGGATGGTCTCATGGAGTATCGGCCTGGCAGGGACTCCACCTAAGAAACCGGCAGTGATCGTATAGAGTAATAAAGCAACGCACAATATTTTCCACCAGGACTGACGAAGCATAGTTGATTTTGAAAGAGTGCTGTGACCGCATGAGTCAGGGTAGCAAAATTAGGGGAAAGGTTCAGGAATTAGACCAATCGCATTTCCGAATTGTGAAAATTAAACGAATCAGATGGTTTCCATAGATTCATTGATCATAACGAAGGCATTCCTTGTCGCAACAAAAAAAAATCTAAACAAATTATGCGATCATTAAAGATCAGAATCCCCGATCCGGTCGGCTCCCTGGCATTTATCAGGCTGATTTTCAATCCTTCCATAAGAAAGGAAAGAGGATAATGGACAGGGCGACGATCATAAGGTCCAGTCCGGTCAGCAGCAGGATCATAGAGCCGAGACCTCTTTGCAGCACATCACCGAAGGCGATAGTCGACAGGCGGTTCAGCAGCAGAAGCTGAGGAATGATGAGCGGGAAGCCCAGGATCGCCATCAGAGCTGCGCTCTGCTGGGCGCGGGCCGCAATGGCAGCGAGGAAAGTGAAGACAAGGCTCAGGCTGACCCCGCCAAAACAGCTGATCAGAACGAACCGCATCGGGTTCGGCAGGGGGTTGCCGAGCATGAGCAGGAACAGCGCCAGGCTCACGAGGCTCATGAGCAGCATAAGCAGGGCGTTGAACAGAAGCTTGGCCAGGATAAAATCCCTTGCCCCGGCGATGGAATAAAAATACAGCAGACGCCCCCTTCCTTCCTGCAGGAAGCTTTTGGCCACCGCATTGACGCTGACAAAGAGCTGGATCATCCAGAACAGGCCCTTCCAGACATTCCCTTCCGGCTGACCCATCGCGAGGTATAAGACGAAAATGGTAGACGCCACATACAGGAGGACGCCATAGAAAGTATATTGCTGGCGTACTTCCAGCAGAAGGTCTTTCTTGAACAGCGCGATAATGTGGCGAAAAGGACTGATAGGTATAAATTTATAAAAATATAGTTAAAATTCTACACGGTTGTCTCGGGGCCCTTGCCTGGAAGATCATCCGGCAGACCATAATAACACTGCCTGCACCGGGGCTCATACAGGTCTTTTTCCCCCAGCAGAACCTGCCCTCCCGAGCTTAACTTACGGTAGGAGTAGTTCGCAATGTTTCCACATTTTACACAAATGGCATGTAACTTGGTGATATAATCAGCCTTGGCCAATAGAAAAGGTATTTGCCCGAAAGGCCTGGTCGTATAGTCCATATCCAGTCCCGCGACGATCACCCGGACGCCGCGTAAGGCCAGCTGATCGCAGACATCCGGCAGCTGATCGTCAAAGAACTGGGCCTCATCTATACCGACCACGTCTGTTCCGCTGGCCATTAAAAGAATGGTCTGGGAGTTATCGATCGGTGTGGACTGGATGGCATTTTCGTCGTGGGATACTATATTTTGTTCATGGAAGCGGGTATCCATGGATGGCTTGAAGATCTCTACCTTAAGATTGGCGATTTTGGCCCTTTTGAGCCGCCGGATCAGCTCTTCGGTCTTTCCGGAGAACATAGAGCCGCAGATAACCTCGATCCAACCGCGTTTTTCACCTTTTATATGGGGTTCAATAAACATACAACGTAAATCAGGTTCGGAATTTGTTATAACTTTATAGTAATTACTAATACTTACCCTAAAAATCATCCATAAGGACAAATGGAACGATTACAAGAGCTTATCACCCAATTGAAAGAGCAGTTTGAGCGAAAGGCCAGCCCTTCTCAGATGCTCCACACCACCCAGCTTCTGGAAGCTGAGCTGAGCCGTCTGGCCAGCCAGGCTAACGCCAGCCGGGGGTCTGCAAAAGTAGCGGTTATGATGCCATCATCCATGAAAATGTATGCGGGGCAGCAGAACCTTAAAGACCCTGTGCCCGTACAGGAAAAAGGGGTCTGGCCATTCGACCCCCTGACAGAGATCCCTACGCTGGCCCACCAGCAGTCCACCCGTGAGCTGAACGATGCCATCGGAAACAACGGAGGTTCCTCCCTCAACGATAAATTAAAGGCCAATGTGCTGGAATTATCCCACGCCCTGAACGAAACCCCTGTTCGTGACCTGAAAAAGGCTATCGGCGTGAACGACCGCTATGTCTTTATCAACCAGCTTTTCCGGGGCGACGAGGTCATGTATGAACGCAGCATCAAGACGATCAATAGTTTCCGGATCCTGCCGGAAGCCGAATACTGGATGGAAAGAGAGCTGAAGGTGAAATTGGGCTGGGACGAGACCCGGGAAGTAACGCGGCATTTCTATCAGCTGGTAAAGAGACGGTTCTCCTGAATATAACCGGTGATCTTGCCGGTAGCCCCCCTTTTAGCCTGAACATAATCCCGGGATGCGGCGCAGGTCAGCCGGTATTCCTCCGGGTTGGACAGCAGCCGGGAAAAGACGGATTCCGCTTCCAGCGCACTGTCGATGACGATACCCCCACCGCAATCCGCCAGCTCCACCGCCTCGATGAATTTTTCGATGACCGGCCCGAAAACGACCGGCTTTCCATACACGGCCGCTTCCAGCACGTTATGTACCCCGTCATCCCCAAACCCCCCGCCGACATAGGTAATCGTAGCATATTTATATAACCTCGACAACATGCCGATATTATCGATGATCAGCACATTCGGCGGACGGAGGTTCTCTCTGGGCATGGCCTTCGATCCTTGCTGTCCCTGCGCTGTCCTGCGTCCGGCTTCCTTTTCCCATTGCGAATAACGAATACAGTAACGGAACAGCTTTTCCACCTCCCTCATCCTTTCCTCCCCGATCTCGTGCGGGGCGATGATGAACCGGATCTCCTGATGGGTGTTGGCGAAATGGTCCAGCTCCTCCTCGTCCTCCTCCCAGGTGCTGCCGGCAACGATCACCGCATGCTGTCCGCAGAAGGCTTCGATCAGCGGCAGGGGCACTGGCTGGCCGGAGATCCCGATGACCTGGTCGAAGCGGGTGTCGCCGCTGACGCTCACGTTCCCGGATATCCCCAGACGGGCCAGCAGTCTTACCGATGCTTCCGTCTGTACGAAAAGATGGGTGAAACATTCCAGCATATACCGGTGCAGCCTTCCATACCACTTGAAAAAAGGCTGATCCGGCCGGAAGACCCCCGATATCAGGATCGTGGGGACATTTCTTTTCTTCAGTTCTACAAGGTAGTAGTACCAGTAATCGTATTTTATCCAGAGCACCAGGTCGGGTCTGATCAGGTCGATGAACTGCCGGGCATTCCTTTTGGTATCGAAGGGGAGGTAAAAAACATGGTCCGCGCCTTCATAATCTTTTCTGACGCTGTATCCCGAGGGGGAAAAGAAGGTGACTACGATCCTGCACCCCGGGTCCTGGATCCGCAGGCTTTCCAGTACCGGTCTCCCCTGCTCGAACTCTCCCAGCGAGGCACAATGCATCCAGATGGTTTTTGGAGTGTGGGACCCCGCTTCGCCACGACCATCCGTCCCCGCCCCGGTCCCCATCGCCGCACCCTGAGCCTGGTCCTTTGCTCCCGTAACACTCGCGCCGGTGCTTGCTGCCATGCCCGTACGCATTTGTTCTGCCTTGCCGGCTAAGTCCGCATCCGCGCCCATTTCTTCCCTGATCCGGCCAAGAAGCCCCTTTCTTCCGTCCAGCCACGCCTTCGCCTTGGGGTTCCATCGTGAAATGAGGCGTATGCCCGTTACATACAGTCCAAGGAAAATATGATAAAAAATAATACTCATAATTTGCTTATAACTACTCTGCTGCCTGAAGCTTGCAGCGGATTCACGCTTGAAAATACGACAATTTTGCAGTAGGTTTGTGCCCGTTTAAACAGTGAACTATGCGGCCCATTCAAATGGTAGACCTGAAGCAGCAGTATGCGAAGATAAAGGATGAAGTGGATACGGCGATCTCCGAAGTAATCAACAGTGCCGCATTTATAAATGGTAAGGCAGTCACCGATTTTGCGGCGGGCATGTCCGTCTATACAGGATCCCGGCATGTCATCCCCTGCGCAAACGGCACCGATGCCCTGCAGATCGCGATGATGGCCCTCGGGCTCGAACCCGGGGACGAGGTCATCACCCCTTCCTTTACCTATGTAGCCACCACCGAGGTCGTCGCTTTGCTGAGACTGAAACCGGTGTTCGTAGAAGTGGACCCCCGGACCTTCTGCATCGATCCGGCGGCCATAGAAAAGGCCATTACGGCAAAGACAAGGGCCATCGTTCCCGTTCATCTGTACGGCCAGTCGGCCCCCATGGAAGAGATCATGCGGATCGCGGCCAAACATGACCTGTATGTGATCGAAGACAATGCCCAGGCTATCGGCAGCGACTATACCTTTTCCGATGGCTCCGTCAAAAAAACGGGGTCGATCGGCACGATCGGTACCACCTCCTTTTTTCCTTCAAAGAATTTGGGGGGCTATGGCGATGGAGGGGCAATATTTACGGATGACGATGCGTTAGCAAGCCGGTTGAAAATGATTGCCAACCACGGACAAAGCAAGCGCTATTATCATGATCTGGTGGGCTGTAACAGCCGGCTGGATTCCATTCAGGCGGCCGTGTTGAATACCAAGCTGAAGAGGCTGGATGAATATATCGCCGCCCGCCGCAAGGCAGCCGCCTTTTATGATAATGCTTTCAAGGCCCACCCTAAGATCACGACGCCTTACCAGGCGTCTTACAGCCATCATGTTTACCATCAATATACGCTCATCCTGGAAGGGGTGGACCGTGACGGTTTGAACGAATGGCTGGCGGCAAAGAACATACCATCGATGATCTATTATCCCGTACCCGCCCATCGTCAGCAGATGTTTGCCGCCTTCGGTGGCGGAGACTACCGGCTGGATATCACCGACTGGTTGACGGAAAGGGTCATTTCCCTGCCCATGCACACCGAGCTGGACGAGGAACAATTGCAGACGATCACTTCCGGCGTGCTGGAATATATCGGCCAGCACTGAACGCGAAAGGGACCGGGACGATGCGTGGATGATGGGGTTGCATGAGGGGCGGGAGAACGATGTGCCGGTGACAGGGTTCATGAAGGACGGAAAACGACGTGCCGATGACGGGGTTCATGATGGCCAGGCCGCTTAACTTTATTCAAATGATTAAACTGATCTAAATATGAAAATTGCTGTTGTAGGTACCGGGTATGTTGGCCTGGTAACGGGTACATGTTTTGCTGAGACGGGAAATGACGTAATATGCGTGGACATCGATGCGGGCAAGGTGGAGAAGCTGTCCAACGGACAGATCACCATCTATGAGCCGGGGCTGGAAAAATTATTCCTCCGCAATCTGAAAGAAGAGCGTCTGAGATTCACGACCGATCTGGCGGAAGGCGTAAAGGACGCACAGATCATCTTCCTCGCCCTGCCGACCCCTCCGGGAGAAGATGGCAGCGCCGACCTGAAATATATCCTGGGCGTGGCGGAAAGCCTGGGAAAGATCCTGAAAGAATACAAGGTCATTATCGATAAGAGCACCGTGCCGGTCGGCACCGCCGAAAAAGTGCGGGTGGCGATCGCCAAAAATTACAAAGGGGAATACGATGTCGTGTCCAACCCCGAGTTCCTCCGCGAAGGAGTGGCGGTGGAAGACTTCATGAAACCCGACAGGGTCGTGATCGGCACCTCTTCCGACCGGGCGAGGAAGATCATCGGGGATCTCTATGGGCCTTTTGTCCGTCAGGGCAATCCCGTCATTTTTATGGATGAACGTTCCGCCGAGCTGACCAAATATGCAGCCAATTCCTTTCTGGCGACCAAGATCACCTTCATGAACGAAGTGGCCCTGTTGTGCGAGCTCCTGGGAGCCGATGTGGACATGGTAAGACGCGGCATCGGCAGCGATGAGCGGATCGGCAAGCGATTCCTGTTCCCCGGCATCGGATATGGCGGCAGCTGCTTCCCCAAGGACGTGCAGGCGCTTGTAAAATCTTCGCAGGAGGTCAGCTATGATTTCCGGATCCTGAATGCGGTGATGGATGTCAACGAAAAACAGAAGCTGCACCTTATCCCCAAGATCAGAAAATATTTTAAAGGCAATCTCAAAGGAAAGCGCTTCGCGCTGTGGGGACTGGCCTTCAAGCCCAATACGGACGATATCCGCGAAGCCCCGTCCCTGTACATGATCGAGGCCCTGCTCAGCGAGGGCGCCACCCTGAATGTATTCGATCCCGAGGCGATGAATAATGTAAAGCAGCTCCTCGGCGATAAGGTGATCTATTCGGAGAACCAGTATGAGGCCCTCGAAGGCGCCGACGCCCTGATCATCGCCACGGAATGGAACGAGTTCCGGACTCCCAATTTCCTGAAAATTGTCACTTCCCTGAAAAGTAAGGTTATATTTGACGGACGCAACCTGTTCGATATTGCGGCTATCCGGGAGCTGGGATTCTATTACGAGAGCGTGGGAAGAGCCCCGACCACCCCTTTGGCCAAAAATTCTTAAACACCTGAAAAATATACATGACCAGAAATCGTATACTGATCACGGGCGCAGCCGGCTTTTTAGGCTCCCATTTATGCGATCGCTTCATTAAGGAGGGATTGCATGTGATCGGGATGGATAATCTCATCACAGGGGATCTTAAAAACATCGAGCATCTCTTCAAGCTGGAGCAATTTGAATTCTATCACCATGACGTCAGCAAATTCATTCATGTTCCCGGCGAGCTGAAATATATATTGCATTTTGCATCCCCCGCAAGCCCGATCGATTATTTAAAGATACCTATCCAGACCCTGAAAGTAGGGTCCCTTGGTACGCATAATTGTCTTGGGCTGGCCAAGAACAAGAAAGCCAGGATCCTCGTCGCCTCCACTTCGGAGATCTACGGCGATCCGCTGGTGCATCCGCAGAACGAGGAGTATTGGGGGAATGTCAACCCTGTCGGACCGAGAGGCGTATATGACGAAGCCAAACGATTTCAGGAAGCCATGACCATGGCCTATCATAATTTCCACGGACTGGAGACCCGCATCGTACGGATCTTCAATACCTATGGCCCGCGCATGCGGCTGAATGACGGGCGCGCGCTGCCCGCCTTTATCGGCCAGGCCCTGCGTGGAGAAGACCTCACGGTCTTTGGAGATGGCAGCCAGACCCGTTCGTTCTGCTATGTCGACGATCTGGTGGAAGGCATCTACCGGCTACTGATGAGCGATTATCATTTGCCGGTGAATGTGGGCAACCCGTCCGAGATCACACTGAAGCAATTTGCCGAAGAGGTCATCGCGCTCACGGGTACCCGCCAGAAGATCGTGTATAAACCGTTGCCGGTGGACGACCCTAAGCAGCGCAAGCCGGATATCACCAGGGCAAGAGAGATCCTCGGGTGGGAACCAAAGACGGAAAGAAAGGAAGGACTGAAGATCACGTATGATTATTTCAGGTCGCTGGCCCCGGAAGAATGGCTTAAGCTGCCCAAGGAATTCGTGAGCGGGAAATGATCGGAGAGTGATCGGGGAATGATGCGATGATCGCGGAATGATCGGAGAGTGATCGGGGAATGAGTGAAGAGTGATCGGAGAGATGATCGCGGAATGAGCGCACCTAAAATCTATGAATAATTTGTATGTATCAGGAACTCGTCGATAAAAAAGCTAAGCTGGCCGTGATCGGACTGGGCTATGTTGGACTACCGCTTGCGCTGGAGCTGGCGAAAAAGATCTCCGTCATCGGATTCGATATCAATAAGAAGCGCATCGGGATGATGAACGAAGGCGTCGACCCCAGCAAGGAAGTAGGGGCCGGGGAATTCGCGGGACGTGATATCGTCTTTACGGATGATCTTAGTATCCTGAAAGAGGCGCGTTTCTTTATCGTAGCCGTACCGACACCCGTCGATAAATATAATGTACCGGATCTCAAGCCCCTTGTCGGCGCATCGCAGACCGTGGGCAAGGTGCTGAAAAAAGGAGATTATGTTGTGTACGAGTCCACCGTCTATCCCGGCTGTACGGAAGAAGATTGTCTGCCGGTGCTGGAAAAAACATCGGGGCTTCAGCTGTCGGCCGGAGATTTTAAGCTGGGCTATTCTCCCGAACGGATCAATCCGGGCGACAAGAAGAATACGCTGAGGACCGTCGTGAAAGTCGTTTCCGGCAGCGATGAAGAGTCGCTGCAAGAGATCGCAAAGACCTATGAGCTGGTCGTGGATGCCGGCGTTCACCGTGCCCCTTCCATCAAGGTGGCGGAGGCCAGCAAGATCGTCGAGAATACGCAGCGTGACCTGAATATCGCCCTGATGAACGAGCTGTCGCTGATCTTCGACCGGATGGGCATCAACACCTATGACGTGATCGAGGCCGCGGGCACCAAATGGAACTTCCTAAAATTCCAGCCTGGTCTGGTCGGAGGCCATTGCATCGGCGTCGATCCTTATTACCTGACCCATAAAGCGGCTGCGCTGGGCTATGAATCCAAAGTGATCTCTTCGTCGCGCTATATCAACGATGACATGGCGAAATATGTGGCCCGCAAGATCATCACCCATGTGCTGCGGATCTCCAATGAGCCCAGGGTGTTGGTGAAAGGTGTTACTTTTAAAGAGAATGTCAGCGATATACGCAATTCAAAGATCGTCGACACGGTGAAAGAGCTGCTGGCCTTCAATATCCAGGTCGATGTGGAAGATCCTTATGCGATAGGAGAGGAAGTATTCGAGGAATACGGCCTGCACCTCATCGGCAAGACAGCCGGGAAATACGATGCGGTGATCGTCACCGTCCCGCACCAGCCTTATATTGAAATGACCGATGCCAATTTTGCGTCCATCACCAGCGAGGGCGCGCTGGTAGCCGATCTGAAAGGAATATTTAAAAATAAAATCACCAGCAGAAAATACTGGAGCTTATAATGGCGGACAGCAACAGAAAGATACTCATCACGGGCGGGGCCGGCTTTATCGGCTCACACGTCGTACGATTATTTGTAAAAAAATACCCCCGGTACCTCATCGTCAATCTCGACGCGCTTACCTATGCCGGTAATCTCGAAAACCTTGATGAGGTCGGGGCTTCACCAAATTATAAATTTGAAAAAGGCGATATCACCGACGAGCATCGTGTGGAAGCCTTGTTCGCGCAATACCAGTTCGATGGGGTGATCCATCTGGCCGCGGAAAGCCATGTCGATCGTTCCATTCTCGATCCACTGGCCTTTGTCCGCACCAATGTGCTGGGCACGGCCTCGCTGCTGAAGGCCAGCCTCGCGTCCTGGAGAAAGGCGCCGGAGGGCAAGCTGTTCTATCATGTCTCCACGGATGAAGTGTATGGTTCGCTGGGAAAAGAAGGGTTTTTTACAGAAGAAACGCCCTATGATCCCCGTTCGCCCTATTCCGCGTCCAAGGCGTCTTCCGACCATCTGGTCATGGCCTGGTATCATACCTATGGCCTGCCCGTGGTGCTGTCGAACTGTTCCAACAATTATGGCTCCCACCATTTTCCTGAAAAGCTGATCCCACTGATGATCAATAATATCATCCAGAATAAACCTCTGCCGGTCTATGGCAAAGGCGAGAATGTGCGCGACTGGCTCTATGTCGATGATCATGCGCGGGCCATCGATACGATCTTCCATGAAGGAAGGGTCGGCGAGAAATACAATATCGGCGGCTTCAACGAGTGGACGAATATCGACATCGTGCATCTCCTGTGCCGGATCATGGATAAAAAACTGGGAAGGGCCGATGGCGAATCGGCGAAGCTGATCAGCTTTGTGAAAGACCGGCCTGGTCATGATCTCCGGTATGCGATAGACGCTACCAAGCTGAATAAGGAGCTGGGCTGGAAGCCTTCCCTGCAATTCGAGGAGGGGCTGGAAAAGACCGTGGACTGGTATCTCGACAATCAGACCTGGGTGGCGCATGTCACCTCAGGGGATTATCAGAAATACTATGACCGGCAGTATAAATAAAGATAAATAATCAGACAAATAATCACTCGTTATGCCTTTTCTGACCACTGATCTCCCTGGACTGATGATATTCGAACCGGCAGTTTTCCAGGATGATCGGGGATTTTTCTTTGAGTCCTATAATGAACAGACGTTTTTCAAGCAGGGCATGGATATGCGTTTTGTTCAGGATAACCAATCCTTCTCCCGGTATGGCGTAATACGAGGACTGCACTATCAGCTCGATCCCCATGCCCAGACCAAGCTGGTGCGTGTCTTGCAGGGAAAGATCCTGGATGTCGCCGTGGACATCCGCAAAGGATCGCCGACCTATGGAAAGTCGATGAGCATTGAATTATCAGCCGATAATAAGAAGCAGCTCTTCATCCCCAAAGGATTCGCTCACGGCTTTTCCGTTCTCAGCCCGACGGCGGATGTGCTGTACAAATGCGATTCATTCTACGATAAGGCCAGCGAGGCAGGCATTCTTTATAACGACCAGACCCTCGGTATCGACTGGTGCCTGCCGGAGGACAAGCTGATCCTGTCCGGCAAAGACCTGCAATTGCCAGTCTTTTTGGAATGCAGGAATAATTTTGAATTTAATGGGTAAGATCCTCGTCACCGGCGCCAGCGGCCAGTTGGGCCGGGAATTGCAGCAGGCTGTAGCGGCGGCGGGCAACGGTTTACCGCCCGGAGCCCTGCCCGGAGAACTGCTAGAAACCCTGTCCGGAGAACTGTCCAGAATCCTGCCCCCGGCGGCGGCCATTACAGATTTCGAATTTGTTTTTCTCACCCGCGAAGACCTTCCGCTGAATGACCCCGGCAAGATCCGGCGACTTTTCGAGCAACAGCATCCGGTATGCTGTATCCATTGCGCCGCCTATACGGCCGTGGATAAGGCCGAGTCGGAGAAGGACCTGGCTTTTCTGATCAACGGGGAGGCCGTAGGCGTGCTGGCCGCGACCTGTAAGCTATTCGATACGCGCCTCATTCATATCTCTACGGATTATGTATTCGATGGCCAGTCCGCGACACCCCTGAAAGAAGGAGAGGCTACTGGTCCCGTGAATGTCTATGGAGCTTCCAAGCTGCTGGGGGAACAGCTGGCGCTGGAGAATAACGACATGACGGTGATCATCCGCACGGCGTGGGTCTATTCCAGCTATGGAAATAATTTTGTAAAAACGATGATCCGGCTGATGCGGGAGCGGGAGTCCATCGGCGTTATCAACGATCAGATCGGCACGCCTACCTATGCGGCAGACCTCGCCATGGTGATCCTGAAGATCGCGTGCGGGCCGGTATTCGTTCCGGGTATTTATCATTACAGCAATGAGGGGCGGATCAGCTGGTATGATTTTGCGGTGGCCATCAAAGCGCTCACCGGCAGTCCTTGTCAGGTGAATCCCATCCCCAGTTCGCAATATCCGACACCCGCCAGGAGGCCTCATTATTCCTTGCTCGATAAGAGCCTTATCAAAAAAACCTATGGGATAACGGTCCCGGACTGGAAAACGAGTCTCGCACTGTGCCTTGAGCGGATCGCGCGTGGATGACCGACGACCGTATCGAACGCGGGTGACTGGCGCCCGGATCGCGTGGAGTTCCGCAGGGCGCATGACCGGCGTCTGGTTCGCATGGGTGCTCGCCGGGCGCATAAGCGGCGCCGGTACGCGCGAATTCCACGTGTGCCTATTTTATCGACGTGATCGCCGTTCCTCCATATTTGCTCTGGCTCTTCACGACGCCGAACCCGGGTGCAAACCATTCCGTCCCATCCATATTTATAGGGATGTTGATGAAGCCTGTTTTGACGCCAATCTTGCTCTTAAAGCTTATTTTAAAACAATCCCAGGTGCCTGCCTCCGTGGTGACGCTCTCTTTGCCTTCCACTTTCCGGTTGCTGATCAGCATATTGAGCGTTTGCGCGAGTCCCCCATTGTTCATTTCCATGCTGAAATTCCCGTCCTTCAGGTCGGCGCCCGGCTGCATGTTCGCAGGGTATTCCAGATAAACATTATCCGCCTTTACATCGGTCTTGAATTGCGCGGCCTGTTGCTGTGGGATCATCATTTTCATATCGATCATCATCACCCCGCCATTGCATCTGATGCTGCTGTTGGCCTTGGCCGTCGACTTGCCTTTTTTATCGAACATTTCAGAAGCGAGGGCGGCCGTCGTTGTGGCCCCGGCAGTGGCCACATCCGACACCAGATAGACCATCTTCCCGTTGGGCTCTCCTTTTTTATTATAAATGGTCATTTCTATCGTCTTATTCTTCTGCAAAAAAAAGTAACTCTTACAGTCTTGTGAGAAGGCTTGCAGGGTGCCCGTCAGGCCGGCGATCAGGAAGAAATACTGAGCAATCCGAAAGGCTTTTTTGGTGCGATTCATATTATTTTTTATTTGAATAGGAAAGATAGGAATTATATGATCCGGGCACAATACCCTGATGGTTGAACTGCGCTAAAAATCGACGAATGCTCAAACAATTATCACTTAATGGGGAAAACTATTGGCTTTGGGAGGGACAAAATTCGGGTCCATTTATTAATGTGTAACCATTGACAAATCAACGTTGTGCGTATTATCAGGCAAGAATTGTGTCTTTTCTCTGTCAAATATCGTCCTTGAAGGGTTGCATTTAAGGACTATTTTATCTATTTTTCGGGCTGATTGCAGCATTGTGCAATAACCTTAATCCTTAGAAAAGTATAACCGTACACCCAAATCCGAACTTATGAAACCTGTTTACCCTATTCAGCGTTTTCCAGCATCCGGGCATTTTCATTCCCTTCCGGAGCTCTGTCTCTCTTATTCCTGCATCTTTATTTTCTTAACAAATCCCTGTTGTAAAGGATAAGAAGGACTATGTCCCGTTGGGTAATCCCATGGGCGAGGAAACTGAATAATTCACTTGATTTTAATCCCGTTCCATGAAAACAAATATACTTGTATCCGCCTGTTGTCTGATCCTGTTGGGTAATTCCTACAGGGTGCGTGCCGAAGGTACGAAGGAAGTAATGCCGGACAGTACCAATGGTACGGGTCTGATCGTCTCGACAATCGCCGCCTTCCCTCTTGGGAATGTAGGTAGCTACGTCCCTATCGCCGGCCTAACCCCGGCGGACAACCGCATTTATTTCCACGTCAAGGACTACACCACAGAGAAATTATATTATGGCTTCCACTGGGAGTTCCTTACTCCTACGCTGGGCGCCGTCGTTCCTTATACGGATGTGTATATGAACATCTACAACCCTTCCGGGACCCTGGTGACCACTATTCACCTTACGGGCAGCGGAGCGGGCCTTATCAACAACGCCCGGGAAGCTTATGCCGGGCCGAATATCGGGGGAGCGACGCCGCTGGGTTATAACCCGCTGGTATTTACTCCTGCGATGAACGGGGACTATTTTGTCAATTTCTACAGAAGTACCGACGGGGGAGTCACCCATATCAACAATGGCGAGTCGATGATCTCCAAATATTTCGACCTGACGATGGCTAAGACGGATAATACGCAGTATAAGGGGCGTGTGCATTGTAACGAGTGGGCTTTTTCGGTGTATAACCCTGCAAAGGGAGACATACAGGATCCGCTGAGCCCCACAAATGCGCAGTTCTTCGCGTATACCACCGACTCCGTCGTCGCGAAAGTTTATTTTCCTGCAAAGGGTTTTCAGCCCCTGGCCTATATTGTAGCCTTTAACAGCTTTGGTGTGACCAACACAGGCGACTGGCAGAAAGACCGGAAATCCATCAGTCTGCCGCATCTGGTGGCGCCTTATCTTACGGGTGGGTATGATGTATTTCTGAACCAGCCCGATGTAACGCTTTATCCCGTCTGTATCATACCGACCGCGCCTACATTGGTCAGCCCGACCATCGCCGGCTGTCCGCCGGGACCGTATAATGTACGGTTCTATGCGCCGCAGGCCGGGGATTACTATATAGTATTGGACCTTAACGGCATTCCCGGTTACCAACCGTCTTCATCCGACCGTTATATCGAGCTGATCAGCGAGGCTCCGGGTATCGTAACTTATATCTGGGATGGTAAGGACGGGCTGGGTAATCCGGTGCCACCGAACGTCAGCTTCCCGATCAATTTCTCCTTCCGTAAGGGACGTATCAATATCCCGTTCTATGACGTGGAGCTGAACATCAATGGTTTCAGCGTAGATGCCGTCGCGCCCCTCGGCGCGGTGAATACCACCTTATACTGGGATGACAGCAAATTATCGAGTACCAGCGCCGTGAATGATTGCGGTAGTAATAATAATAACTACACGGGTATCGGTTACCAGGATACTGCCGTAGGACAGGTATCTCCCGGGCATGCATGGAATGGTTATGGTAATCCATCTTTCTCCATACCTGCTGCGCCTATAAACTATGGAGGCACCTTTAACGACCAGGATAATATACAGTGTAATGACTTTGGTAATGCCCGGCTGATCAATTCCTGGGCCTGGGGTATTACGCTCAATACGACTCAGAATGTAAAACTGGCCTGTATCAATGTATCCGGCACCGTCTGGGATGATGCCGACAACAGCGCCAACGGTACTTTCTCGAATATACGCACCAACGGCGAGCCCGGCACGAATGCAGGAAATGCGTTGTATGCCAGCCTCATCGATCCCGTCACCAATAAGGTGATCTCGACCGTGCCTGTCAATGCCAATGGTACCTATACGCTTTCGAGCTGCCCGATCGACGCGATAGGCATGAAGGTCGTTATTTCCACGGTAGACAGTTTGCCCGGCCACGTTGCGCCTGCCGCAGCCATCCCGTCGAACTGGGTAAGCACCTCACCGCTGATCTATACGTTCAACTCGGGCCAGAGCGATGTGACGGGCCTGGATTTCGGCATCGAGCAATTACCGGATTCTTACAACCAGACCTATACCATCCTTACACCGATATGGAATAGCTTCAGGACACTGAATGGAGTGGGTACGGTCGCCAGCCCGGGGCCTCTTAAAGGTTCCGATCCGGAAGATGGCGTCCTGGGCGTCAACAAGACAGTCGTGATCACCACGGTGCCCACCAATGAAGAATTATATTATAATGGCATCCAGGTGACGAACAATACGAAGATCACGAATTATAACTCATCGCTGCTGCAGGTGAAATTCACCAATATTGCCGTTACCAGCCTGGTCTTCTACTATGCCTATGTGGATGCCGCGGGCAAGCAGGACCCTACGCCGGCGTATTATCTAATTAATATGAGCGTAGTGCTGCAGACCAACCTTGTTGCGTTTGGTGGAAGGGCGACCGATCAGGGGAATGTGCTGAGCTGGACGGCGACCAATGAAACCAACGGCGCTTATTATATCATTGAAAGGTCATCCGGCGGATCGGATTACGAGCCCATCGGACGGGTGGATGGAGACAATTCGGGCAACACGGTCAATCATGTCTTTACCGATGGCAAGCCATTCACGGATGTCGCTTCCCTTTACCGGTTGAAGCTGATGGACCTTAGCGGAGGCGTTTCTTACAGTACTACTGTGAGCATATCGGTGATGGCTGACCGGTCGATCGTCGACGTATTGCCGAACCCATTCCGGGATGTCATCAATGTGAAGGTGAATCTGGCGAAGGCGGGGAAGATCTCCCTGCGGATGCTGGACAATAAAGGAATAGTCGTGAGGCAAATGGAATATGAGGCGAGCAAAGGAACGAATCTGTTTAAGATCGGATCGTTGTCCTCACTGCCGGTGTCCGTATATTTCATTCAGATCGTATTGCCTGACCAGGTATTTGTAAAAAAAGTGTTCAATAATAAGTAGACCAACAGTTATAGACCAGACAGACGGGAATCAGAGTACAAGCTGTGACCCGTCATTTTTTTCAAGTAAGCTGTAAGCCAGTCCTTATGAAAAAGCTATTGACGGTCATTTTACTGACCCTCTTCTGGGATTGTGGCGCCTATGCCCAGACCCATATGGCGGTCTCCAACATCGAAGTGGAAAATATCCTGAAAGGGAACTATGTTCCACTGGGCTACCAGGCGTCTACCGTCATCACGGACCCGGCCATTATTTCGGCCGGCCTCGTATCCCGGATCTCGCCCGATTCTCTGAAGGCGCACCTCTTTGCGATGCGGGGATTTCAGAACAGGAACACCTTTTCCGACACCGTCTCCCCGACAAGGGGGATCGGGGCTGCGCGGAGATGGGCATATAATAAATTTCTCCAGTACAGCAGTGTGAATGAGAACAGGCTGAAGGTTGCATATCTGCAATTCGATTATACCGATTGCTCTTCCCCGATGACAAAGCACAGTAATATCATGGCGGTATTGCCGGGCAGCGATCCCTCCGATAACGGGGTGATCCTTATAGAAGCCCATTTCGACAGTCGCAACGCCGACAACTGCGATGTTATTGGAAATGCATTCGGCATCGGCGACAATGCTACCGGCAGCGCCATGGTCATGGAACTGGCAAGGGTTATGAGCAAATACACGTTCAGGAATACCCTTGTGTTCTCCCTGAACACGGGAGAAGAGCAGGGCACAGTCGGAGCGCAGGCGCTTGCCGATTATATGCTTGCGAAGAATATTCCCATCAAGGCCGTCAACAATAATGATGTGTCGGGCGGGATCTTCTGCGGCCATACCTCTTCTGCGCCAAGTTGTCCCGCTTATGGGGATATCGACAGTATAGGGCTGCGGATCTTTTCTCTCGGCGGATTCAACTCTCCCCACAAGCAATGGGCTCGTTATGTGAAGCTTGAATACCAGGAACAGCTGAGCAGCCTGGTGTCCGTGCTCACCGATATACGGATCATGTCACCGGAAGACAGAACGGGGAGGGGAGGAGATCACCAGCCTTTCCGGCAGAATGGATACACCGCTATCCGGCTTACCCAGGCCAATGAGGATGGGGATGCCAGCAACAGCCCTGGGTATAAGGACAGACAGCATACGATCCGGGATAGCCTGGGCAAGGATACGGATCATGACGGGATCGAAGACTCTCTCTATGTGGATGTCGACTACCTGGCCAGAAACGCACTGATCAACGGTAATTCAATGGCCATGGTGGCCCTGGGACCTGATACGATAACGCTTGTTCCTTCGATGCTGACCTCCAACAGGGTGGCCCTGAAGCTGAAGCCGGCAGGCGCTCCTGCCTACCGGGTGGCTATACGGTCCATGACCAATGACTGGGACAGCGTCTATACGATCACGGGAAAGACTGTCGACACGATAACGGTGCCCTATGGCTCCAATACGATGTTCTATATCAGCGCAGCGGCGGTTGACAATCAACAGGTGGAAAGCCAGTTCTCCACGGAGTATGCGTTGACTACGCACCTGGTGGTGCTGGCGCTGCCGCCCGGAGAATCGGGTCAGCCCGAGACCGGTGCCGGTGAATATGCCATTCAACTGCTCCAGAATAAGCCCAATCCTTTTGATGAGGGAACGATGATCACGGTGCTGTCCGGCACGGATGTCTTTGCCGACAGGGCCTGGGTTATTATCAGCAGCATGGATGGAAAGGTCGTTCAGCGGATAAAGGTGCCGCTGCACAAAGGCATCAACGAGGTCCTGTACGACCATGGCTTTGGGGCTACCGGAACCTTCGTTTACACCTTGTTCATCGATGGCTTACCGGCCCAGAGCAGGACCATGGTGTTCAGGGGAAGATGATCCCGCGGCGAGGTCCCGCGGATCGATCGGTCATGCCGCCAGGCGATTGCCCGGAAGATTTGCAGACCGATGGTCTATGAAGGAGAACTGGCCTGCACCAGGCTGCTGCTTTCCTTGCTGTTATAGAGCAATTCGGCATTCAGATCCAGGATCTCATTTTCCAGCTTGTTTATTTTCTTTATAAATTTTTTACTTTTCGTGATCCCCAGCCAGTAGCCGGCAGCGAAAAGCAGAGCGCAGGTTATGATCACCGTAATTAGGCCCAGTTGCAATTCCTGGACGGCTGAGTAGATGGTTTCCATAGGCAATTTTGTTAGTTATTGAGCCGCAGCTTGTTCCCCAAAATTAAGACTTGTTATCGGTCTTTGCAAGCTAAAAACCATGAAAAAGCCGGTAACCAACGCTACCGGCTTGTTGCCCGACAAGGGCTCGAACCTCGACATACAGATCCAGAATCTGTCGTACTACCATTATACTATCGGGCAATGGGACGGCAAAGATAAAAATTTTAAGGGAATTGAGCAAGCTGGAAATGGACAGAATGACTGTTATTTATATATTAATATTATTAATATATTCTATTTCCGCCGGATATAGGTGAGATCGTATCCGAGCTGATAAGTCTTCCCCCCATCCACGGAGGTTTCCTGGTACTGCCGCACCTTGTCCGGTCCCAGGTTGTAAAAGATAAAATTGCCGGTCGCTTTCTGCCCGTTGACCGTCGTTTCGAATGTAAATCGCATCGCTCCATCCCTGTACTCCCCGTTCACAAAATGCTGAATATCCTTTGCGGGATCGCGTATACCGCCAGAGCCCACCCAGACCTGCTCCCATTTTCCGATGCTGCCTTCATAATAATTTATGCTTTTTCCTTCATAGGTATGGGCGGTCGTATAGTTCTCGAGGATAGCGCACCCACCCGAGATCCTTTGGATCAGGCTGTGCCCGGACAGCAGCTTCGCCTGGTTATAGACATCCCATTCGCCGATCCAGAAATCGAATTGTCTGGCCTTTTCATCCGCGGAACAGGGCCAGGCCCGCGCATATACCGTATCATAGAGGATCTTGAACCAGGTATTGGTCTTTATATAGCCAAGGTCGCGACTGGTGTCCAGCTCGGCAATATTGGAAAAGCCAGCCCCGACGGCGCTGTCCATGTGTTGCTGGGAAAGCTCTGTCTTATGCTGCACGGAAAAGATCTCCGACATCCGGATCTCAACCACCGATCGTAACGCGCGGGAAGGATGAGTGGTCAACGATTGCGCGTAGTCTTTCAACGCCTCGTCATAAAGACCAAGGTTGTGATTGCAATAGCCCAGCCTGTTCCAGGAAAGGCCTGCCGGGGAGGTGTCGGGGTTTTTGAGCCAGAGCAGATACCCTGCTTTCGCCTCTTTCCAGTTCCTCGCATAATACATCGAATCAGCCCAGTGCAGTACCTGGCTGGATCCGGTGGGAACATTGAAATTCTGGGCTTGCAGGGCGGCAAGGCCGGAGACCAGAAGCAGGCAGAGCAGAAAGGTTCGTTCCATGAGCAATAGTTTTGTTGGTTGTAGATAAATTTCCTCATAATCACCGAAACTGCGCGGATATACCCCCCCGGAACGGCAGTCTGGCGCCTCAAAGCCGCAAATCGGCCTCTCAATATTTGTGGCAGGATTTTAGACTATAGAACCCTAAAATCACTGTTATGAAAAGGAATTTAAAGAACATGATAGGCTTGTTGGCATTCGTCGGCGTGATGGGTGTCTTTGCCTCCGGTTGCGTTGAGCACCGTTATTACCACGAGCATCATCAGCATTCACCAGAATGGTCCAACCGTCATCACAGGGAACCTGGGGTAGATGTCAATATACATAATTAAGCGATGAGTGCGGGGCTGTCACGCGGGTGTAATAGTCTAACGGGCCTTCGTCCATAATCGTTTACGTACGAGTCAAACCATAACTGGCATGGCAACCTGGCAACAGGGACCGGTGCCAGTTTTTTTATGGGCATACCCAACCCTCAGATCGTCGCATTGTCTCAACCGTGAGACCGCCGAGGAGCCTTTTATTTTTTCATTTTCACTTTCTTCGCTACCAGCTCGCCGATGCTTTTTCCCATCTTATTGCTGACGACGCAGGAATAGTAATAGTGAATGCCACCATAGAAGCGGGAGTCTTTGGTCTCCAGCGCCGCGTTCCTGAAGGAGGTGAACGATCTTTCTTTGATCCCGAATTCCAGCTCAGCGGTGTCGGTGTAGTTAAAATTATCTCCGTAGATGCTGGTGAGCGCCTCCGATGCGGCGGCCGAGATCGTACAGTGCCCGCAGGTGTACTCGGGAAAAGGAGGGGTCTGCAGATGTGGCCTCCAGTTGGCATCGAAATACTTATCGATCACCGTTTCGGGCCGGATCGTATTGTAGGTAAATTTTATATTCCAGCATTGAATGAATGCGTCGAAGAGGGCGATAGCCGTCTTGGCATAAGCGGAGACCGTCTCGGGAAAATCCGAACCTGCCTTCTCTGCGGCAATGCCTACGATGCTCATCCAGTGCCCGGCCGGCGAGAACTTTTTTGTGCCGAACATCAGATGGCCGGAGACGTTCAGTTTAAAAGGATTGTCATCCCAGAAATCGGCGATCCAGATCTGCTCGGGGCTGAGGCTGTCGCCTGCATTCTGTATTTTTTTTACTTCCTGAAAATAACCGCTCTTCTTATCCGTGACATCGAATGTATAAGGTGGTGGCGGCATGAATTCGGTGACGCTGTCCACGACGATAAAACGGATCTCCCTCCAGTGCGGCTCCATGGCGGAGGTATAGGCCGGGGGAGTAGGCACCCATCGTCCCGGGGAGTCGTTGACGGTGTATTCGGGGGCCCCTCTGGTCTCAAGGTAATGGTCCTTCCTGCTCCATTTCATGATGGCCGTCCCCACCGAGTCGGAATAGGCGATGCTGCCCTCGATCATATCGGAAGGCATGCCATGGTCCTTTGCCATTTTTTTCAGACTGTCGACATAGGCGCTCATGCTGCCTTCGGGAAACGTTACCGCCTGTCCCAGCTTGCAATAGGCCAGGAGGGATGCCAGTTCGAAATTGATCTTCTGGCCGGCAACCGGGGCGGGGATGGCTTTCAACCCATTCAGCTGTCCTGCCAGCGAGATATATTTATCGGGATAGCCTGCTGCGATCACTTCATAGCCTGCGATAGCCGCATACAAATAATTCCGCGAGGCCACGATCGGCCCGAAATTATTTCCCATGACCACCGTGTTCAGCTCATGGACGGTGTTGCTGTACAGATGTGGGTCCTTAAAGATCTTGTCATAGTCGTGGAGCTGGTTACATGCAGAAAGACAGATGGCTGCGCAAGCGATAAATAGCAATTTTTTCATATCCTGTAGTGGATTTTTGGGCTGTTCAAAGCGGGCACAAGGTAATAATTTTTAATTTAGCACGCCCGGTCCATTCCAGCTGGCGCCTACAACACCAGTTGGTCCGCCTACAACCTGAAAAAAATCTTTTTCTTATAAAGAAAATAACAGAGCCCCCATTCAAGAGCAAAAATACAGAGACAGCTGAGAATATTTTGCCAGGACAGCGCCATGCCCGTGAATTGCAATAAGCCCCTGCTGATCCTTCCGATATAATCATTGAACCATCTGTGGCCCACGATCTCAAAGAAAAGATAGATGAAGATCGAATTCATGCCGACGATCATAAAGAACTGCCAATTTTCCCGGTGCCGCCGCAGGTCGATCCACCAATAGCACAAGGCCAGGAAAAGAATACAATACCCGCCCGAAGCCAGGACAAAGGACGAGGTGGCTATCCGCTTGATGATCGGGGTTATACCAGACAGGTCCAGGCCAAACCCGGCCAGCAGACAAATCACTCCCCCCGCCAGCAGGTATTTTATCTTGCTGGCACCCGGTCTTGAACTGAGTAATAATTTGCCGGCGACCGCACCCCAGATCGTATGCGCAGCAGTAGGCAGGCAATTGATGGCTACCCAGCCGCCGCGGTTGACCTTGTGCATCAGGACCATGTCGATATAATTCCCGAAATTATGCTGATCGGTAAAAGGCTGGTCGAAGCCAGGCACCCGGATATACCGGTATAGTATCTCGGTCAGGAGCAGCAGCCCGATGCTGACGAGCAACTGGGTAAGGGCAGGCAGCCGGAAGATCAGGAAGGCGACGAGCATCGTAAAAGACAACTGGGTCAGCACATCCCAGAGCTCGAAGGAGAGGCCACCGGGACGCACCGCGTAATCGGTCACTCCCCAGAAGAACAGCCAGCCGCTTCGTTTCAGGGCCTTCCGGAATGACAGGGCCCAGGGCACCCCCTGTTGTTCCTGCTTATTCAGGGAAAAAGCCATCGCCGTGCCTGCTATGAACATGAAGCCCGGCTGAATAAGATCCCAGAGACGGAGGCCATGCCAGGGATGATGATCAAGCTGTATCGCCAGCGCGGAAAGGATCCCGCCCGGGGCATATTTATTCAGCCAGCCGTATAATCCCGTACTCCCCAGCATGAGCAGCACCATGATAAAGCCCCGCATAAAATCAAGGGACAGCAGTCTGTCGGTAGCCGTTCCGGGATGGTTGAGGACTGCGGCGGCTCCGGAGCTACCGGAAGATCCGGTGGAAAGATCCTGTACGCCTGGAATGGGGGCAGTTGGCAAGGCTTGGCAAATTTAGTTACGAATGTGAGGATTTTTTGCCGGATTCCAGCGGGGAATGTCAGCGATCGGACCGGCATATTTGCTGGGCCATCGCAATGATCAGTTCGCCTCGGTATACTTCTTAAAGTTGTCCAGGATCGCCTGCCATCCGCCTCTCTGCATCTCTATGGAATGCGCGCCTTCTGCTTCAAAAATTTCCGTCACTCTGGTCTCATTCCCATTGCCGGTAAAATTAATGATCACTTTTCTGCCGTCACCGATCGTGTATTCAATGAGCTCATTGGTCTTTACTTCGTCATATACGCCGCCGAAGTCAAATCCAAAGCTGCCATCCTTAGCTTCCATTCTCGAAAGGAATTTCCCGCCGACCCGCAGATCATTTTCCGCACGGGTCGTGTGCCAGTCGTCCGAGGCATTGGCCCATTTTGTAATATGCTCTGGTCCCGAGAAGAATTTCCATACTTTTTCTACTGGCGCTGATACCGTGGTGGCTACCGTGATCGTCGTTGTCTTTGTCGTTTCCATTTTTTAATTTTTAAAGATTTTTAAATGATTAGCTGATTTGATAATGCAAACATACAACGCGAAAACAGATGTGAGGATGTGTAAAAGCGACAAAGAAGAGGCTTTTTGCGACAGCACCGGTCAGGCGAACTTTTCGGTTAAATATTTTTGCAGCACAAGGGCGTGGGTGTGTGCTTCATCTTTGGCCCCGTAGACGAGGGTGATCAATTTTACATCCTCATGCCCTTCGATAAACGGATCGACAGCTTCATTCTTCTTTAATTCGGCCTGGTATTTCTTCTGGAATTCCGGCCAGACGGCTGGGTCATGTCCAAACCACTCCCTCAGCTCCGTGGTAGGCGCCAGCTCTTTTTCCCAGGCGTCTATTGCAGCGGCCTCCTTTGTCAAACCCCTTGGCCAGAGCCTGTCCACCAGGATCCTTACCCCATCGCTTTTTGCAGCCTTTTCGTAGACTCGTTTTATTTTGATGACTGGTTTCATATCGCTTTCCTTTTTCGGATTTTTAGCAGTGGATACAAAGGTAGGTCAGTTGATGCAAAGCTAGCATTTACCCTTATAATGGATGCTGAAAGGGCTTAGGTATGGGATGCAGGTCCGGGGGCAGACCATGGCCAGCATCCATTCCCTCACGTTGAAACAAAGCATCTCCTGGCTGGAAGTTATGATAATACGGGGAAAAGGAAGATCGGCAGGATGGCGCTCCTGAAAATTCCGCATTAATTCCTATATTAGTTGAATGAGAAAACACAATACATTCGGTGGCATGGCCTTCGTCCTGCTCACCCTTTTCACTGTTCCGGGCTTTGCACAGCTCAAAGACGCCGTAATCGATAACATCGTAAAAGAAGAGGACGAGAACTCGCAGCTCAAGCAGCTCGCCCATGAACTCTTTGATAAGATAGGGCCGCGTCTCGTCGGTACTCCGCAGATGGAACAGGCCAATGAATGGGCCGTGGCCAAATATACGGGCTGGGGCATTCCAGCGCGGAATGAGAAATGGGGCGAATGGCATGGGTGGGAGCGGGGCATCTCGCATATCGATATGATCTATCCGCGGACAAAATCCCTCGAAGGTACTCAGCTGGCCTGGAGCCCGGGCATGGGCAAGAACACCGTGACGGCGGAACTGATCATCCTTCCCGATCTGGCGGATTCGATGGCGTATCAGCAATGGTTGCCGACTATAAAAGGCAAGTTTGTCATGGTGTCGATGCTACAGCCCACCGGCCGGCCCGATTATAACTGGCAGGAATTTGCCACAAAGGAATCCTTTGAAAAAATGAAGAAAGACCGCACCGCGCAGACAGAGGCCTGGGCCGCGAGGATCAAAAAAACAGGATATACCAACAAGACCCTTCCACCGGTACTGGAAGCAGCCGGCGCGGCCGGGATCGTTGGTTCCAACTGGTCGGCAGGGTTCGGGGTCGACAAGATCTTCGGCGCTTATACCAGGAAGATCCCGACGGTGGATATCGCGCTGGAAGATTATGGTCTTCTGTACCGGCTGACGGAATCCGGCGACGCGCCAAAGATCAGCATCCACACCGAGGCAAAGGAAAGAGGTGTGGTCCCCACCCTCAATACCATTGCAGAAATAAAAGGCAGCGAGCTGCCCGATGAATATGTGATCCTTTCCGCGCACTTCGATTCGTGGGATGGCGGCACGGGCGCAACCGACAACGGCACGGGCACGCTGACCATGATGGAGGCCATGCGGATCCTGAAGAAAGTGTTGCCGCACCCAAAGCGCACCATTCTTGTCGGTCACTGGGGCAGCGAAGAGGAAGGGCTTAACGGTTCGAGGGCCTTTGTCGAAGACCATCCGGAGATCGTAAAAAATATACAGGCCGTGTTCAACCAGGATAATGGCACCGGCCGGGTCGTCAATCTTTCCGGTCAGGGTTTCCTCCATGCGTATGATTATCTGGCGCGCTGGCTGTCAAAAGTGCCGCCTCCGATACGGGATTCGGTTAAGACGACCTTTCCGGGCATACCCGGTGGCGGCGGCTCCGATTTTGCGTCTTTCATAGCGCTGGGCGCCCCGGCCTTTTCGCTGAGCTCGCTCAACTGGTCCTATGGCAGCTACACCTGGCATACCAACCGGGACACTTATGATAAGATCGTGTTCGATGACCTGCGCAACAATGCCATCCTGGTGGCGGCACTGGCATATATGGCGAGCGAAGACACGGTGCATGTCTCCCGCGAAAAGAGCGTGCTGCCCATCAATCTGAGGACGGGCCAGCAAACGCAATGGCCCGTGCAGACAAAGTCGATACGCAGGGGAGGGCTGGATTAAGTTGATAAGCATTAAAATTTTGACGATGAAAAATAGTCTGACCCTTATGCCGGTCATCTTGCTGACAGTCATCCTTCTGCCGGTGATGTTCAGCCTGTCCGCTGTTGCGCAGAACGATCTCATGTCCGGGCCGGACCACGCGAAGGAGGGGACCGCAAAGCAGGACAAAAAATTGGAAGCGAGGATACGGTTGCTGACCGACAGCTTTCACGGTGTGGTGGGCGTATATGTCCGGAACCTGAAGACGGGGAAGGAGACCTGTATCCATGCGGATACCGTATTTCCGACCGCCAGCATCATAAAAGTGCCGATCCTCGTCGGGATCTTCGATAAGATCGGACAGGGCGTCTACAAATATTACCAGCCCCTGGTCTACAGAGATTCCCTGGCGCGGAAAGGGTCCGGTCTGATGCAGTTCTTCAAGGACAGCGCACAGACCGATCTGCGGACGGCCATAACGCTGATGATCACCCACAGCGATAATTCCGCTGCTGTCTGGTGCGAGAAGCTGGCCGGTGGTGGGACGGATATCAATGCCTGGCTCGGGGCGCATGGTTTTCAGCATACCCGGCTCAATAACAGGACGCCCGGTCGCGAGGCAGAGCGGCAGCTGTATGGATGGGGACAGACCAGTCCAAGGGAGATGGCCCGGCTGCTGACGATGATCCGCAACGGCGAGGCGGTAAACGCCGAGGCAAGCCAGACGATGTACCGGATCATGACGCATTCCTTCTGGGATGAATATGCCCTTTCGCAGATCCCTCCTTTTGTACAGGCAGCATCGAAGCAGGGGATGGTCGATGATTCCCGTTCCGAGCTGGTGCTGGTCAATGCTCCGCATGGCGATTATGTCTTTTATGTGGCCACCAAGGACAATAAGGACCGGCGATGGGTACCCGATAACGAGGCCTGGCAGCTGGCCCGGAAGCTCTCGGCACTTCTGTGGGCGTATTTTGAGCCCCATTCGGCATGGAAGCCGGCAGCGGGCGCTGAACAATACTGGAATTAATCGCCCTGGCAAGGATATTGAAGGATAAGGGGGAAAAAGCCATTATGACTGAACCAGCAACCAACCGTTTATGAAGCCCAGGTACTATCTTTTTGATCACCGGATCATCTTCCTGATCGGCTACATATATTATTTTTTTACACCCTATTTTGTAGGGACCACCAATGCTTTCGAAGGCTATCTCGGGATCGAACTGTACCAGGGCTTTTTCAGGTTGATCCCAAAGGCTAAGCTGAACAGCTATGTCTGGATCACGCTGTCCTGGCTCGTCGCCTTTTACCTCGGCCATCTCTGCTTCAAAATGATAAAACCTTACAAGAAGAGCCTGCAACTGTTCCCGGCCAGCTTTGCCAGTAAGGGTATGGACTATATCGCCATCCTGCTTCTACCCGTCCTTATCTTATTTACCTGGTTAAGCAGGGATGCATTTTCCGGCGCTTATACGCTGACGGGCACGGATGCCAAAGGCAAGCTGGCCTCCTTGCTGGTCATGTTCAATTTTCTGCTTTTATACCAGCTGCTGAGCAAGCAAAAGGCCTCCCGGCTGCTGATCGCAGAGACCGTGATCACGGCCTTGCTGCTGATCCTTACCGGTGGCAGGTTGTACAGTTTTCAGACCATCGTGATCCTGCTGATGTATAAGACCTCCTTTGCGACAAAACGATGGAGAGGCTACCATATTGCGGGGATCGTGTTCATGGCCTTTCTGCTGGGCAGCGCTACCGGATTACGGCGGATCGGCGCATCCTTTACGTTTGGCCGGGCGGCTTATTCCTTTCTGGCGGAGCCCGTATTCACCTGGATCAGCACCAGCACCTTTCTGATCTCCAATGACATCCCCCTGATCAATATGCCGCTGAATTTTATGACCTCTTTTTTTAACCTGGTGCCCAATTCGATCCTGCCCCTCAAATCGCTGATCGTTTCGTCCCACGCCGGATATGCTTTTCAAACGCCGCTGGGGGCGGAGAGCGTGTGGACAAACATCATTATAAACTTTGGGGTTATCGGTTCTTTTATATTTATGGGAATAACGGGATTCATGCTGAATCTGCTCCGGCATCTTTCTGAAGACAATCATTTCTGGGCGGCCTATTATCTTATGGTCTGTGGTATGCTGCCATTCCAATTTTTCAGGGACGGTTTTTATATTGTGAACAAGCAACTGTTCTTTAATTTTCTGTTCCTGCCGCTGCTGATCCTTTTTATTTTGAAATGTATCCAGTTTGCACAATCCAGACCCGATAAGGCTGTTATAGGCAGGGGATCCGGGAACTAAAACACAAGGCAGTAAAAACCAGACAAATTATGGGGAAGCAGGATTTTTCAGGGCCGGGTGAAGGGGCTCAACTGCCGGGACAGATAAAGACGGGTGGGCAGAAAAAAATAGATTCGATCCAGGTGTTGCGCGGATTAGCCGCATTCAGCGTCGTGTTTTACCATCTGACGCTGGTGGAGAAGAAATATGCCGGCAAGGATATCTACCTGCCGGAAGCGCTTGCCGCGGGAAGAAGCGGTGTCGATCTTTTTTTTGTGATCAGCGGCTTTATCATGGTGCTGATCACCCGGAAAAAATGGGGGGAGAAAAACAATTCCCTGAATTTCCTTTTGCACCGCGGCGCCAGGATCTACCCCAATTATTGGTTTTATTTTTTGCTGACGCTTGCTGTTTTTTGGGTGCAGCCCTCTTTTGTCAATGCGTCACAGGGAGGACGGGTCCATTTTCTGAGCTCTTTCTTTTTATTTCCTTCCGCGTCCCTGCCGCTGGTGATGGTGGCGTGGTCCCTGATCTACGAGCTTTATTTTTATCTGGTCTTTTCCCTGCTGATGCGATGCCGGGAACGGGTGGTGATCCCCATCCTGCTCTTATGGATCATTGTGCTGGCGGGCATCAATCTTTTCTTGCCTGGGTTCCGGCCCGGGCCTGTTGTGGAAGTTATGATCAGCCCCTATTCCATAGAGTTTATCCTTGGCGCGCTGAGCGCGATCATTTTATCGGGTAGCTGGATCAGACGCGTGCCGGATGGTATCTTATTCTTTGTCGTCGGAGCCAGCGTCCTCTCCGCTCCATTGCTTTTCCCCGGATTTTATGGGAATGGTTCTTTTCACGGCCCGGCACTGCTGACGCAGGCGCTGGTCTTCGGAATTATTTTTGCTCTTCTGGTACTGTCCCTTGCCGTTATTGAATTGAAAAGAGAAGTAAGGTTCTGGCGGTGGCTGATCATGCTGGGCGATATCTCCTTTACCGTCTATTTGTCCCAGCTGCTGGTGATCGGCGCGATCGGGCGCATCTGGTCTGCGTTCTTCCTGAAGGCGGGCTCCTGGGTAGACAATGCAATAGCCCTGTCGGTCATGGTCATGGTCATCGTGGTTTATTCGTATGTAGCGTACAGACTCATTGAAAGGCGTTCCTACAATTATGTGATCGGCTTATTCCGGAGAAAGGGAAAGGCGGCTGCCCATTCCTGAAAGACCCATTCCTGAAAGACTGACGCATCCTTAAACGGCTGAGCCCCCTCAGAACAACGTATAAGGAACGACCATGTATGCGCCTCCTTCACTGAAGGCATTGGCATATAGCTTCCCGTCGATATAGATCTCCCAGGAATAAATAATGTCTGCAGGAGTATAGCGGGTTATGGAGATACCGATATTCCCCCCTGCGCCTTTTTTAAAGGAATAGTGGAAAGAATCCACCATCGTTTGATTCTGTTGAAAGTTATTGTTGCTGTCGATAAAATTCAGGTTGAACTTCGTGCCCTTTATCAGATACTGGATCTGTCTTGGTGTGGTGCTGGCAGGGCCGGATGGCTTGGAATTGGCCTTATTGCAGGAATAGGATACGGCGCCGACCAAACCTAGCAGAAAAAGAAGATACTTATGCGAATTCATGTACAGGTCCCCAGTTTTGTGAATAATAGTATCGGCAAGGAAATCAAAAAAACAATTTTTCAGCAGGAAAATGTATTTACCGTAAAGCAAGAATCAGACCAGCACCGACTCAATAAATTAAAGGATTTTGTAATGCGCCTGAATCGTAAAATTTCTGGCCCGGTAATTTATTGTACTGGGTATATAAGTTTAACAACACCAGCATGCAAAACAGCAAGGATCACCAAATACTTACTAGCTTATTTGTCTGGGGTAAAGTACAATCGAGAATGCGCCCATCTTCTCCCAATTTGGGGAAAATTTTCCCCATTACCTGTTTTCTGATATTTTGTTCCGTCCTTTTTTTTCAGCCTTTACGAGGACAGGCGCAAAGGTTGCCGAGCGACCTGAGCAATGTCCATGTGGAGGAACTTACCGATGACCAGGTGCGGCAGCTGGTGACCGAACTGGACAGGCAAGGGATAACGGACGAACAGATGGAGCGGTCGGCACTGGACCGTGGGATGAACCAGGTAGAGGTCGTAAAGCTGAAGGACAGGATCCGGGAGATCCGAAAAGCGATGGCTGCAACCGGCAATCCAGCCCAGACGCAGCAGAAGCCCGCAGCGAACCATGTACAGGATTCCATCAGTGCGCTCGAACAGCGACCCGTGTCCGATTACAATACGATGTTTGCGATGATCAGGCCTCAGAATTTCGGCTATGGGCTCTTTAATAATCCAAGACTTACTTTCGAGCCCAACCTGCGGCTGCCCACTCCGAAAAATTATCAACTAGCTGCAGACGACGAGCTGCTGATCGATATCTCGGGTTATTCAGAAGCGAATTACCGGCTTAAAATATCGCCGGAAGGCGTGATCAGGATCCCGGTGGCAGGCGCCATCAATGTCAATGGCCTGACGATCGAGCAGGCAAAAAAAATCATTACCCAGCGACTGGCCAGCACCGTTTATTCGGATATCCGGACGGGAAAGACGAGGGTGGAAGTGAGTCTCGGCGCGATAAGGACCATCAAGGTGACGATCATCGGGGAAGCAACACTACCGGGAACCTATTCGCTGCCTTCGCTGGCTTCCGCTTATAACGCGCTCTATGCCTGCGGGGGACCGGGTTTGAACGGCTCCTACCGGAATATCCAGGTGATCAGGGATAATGTTACCGTGGCGGTCATCGATGTTTACCAATACCTCGTCGAGGGCAGCAAACAAAATGATATCCGGCTCATGGACCAGGACATCATCAAGATAAACACCTACGCCGTCCGGGTCGAGCTGAAGGGGGAGGTAAAAAAGCCGGGCCTCTACGATGTCCTGCCGGGAGAGACGCTGGCGACGATCTTCGGTTATGCAGGAGGGTTCACCGACAACGCGTATACTGCAAGGCTGCGCGTCTTTAAGAATACGGACAAAGACCGGGAAGTGACGACCGTCAGCCAGGAAGAGCTGGGCCGGATCATCCCTGGCAAAGGGGATACCTATATCGTAGGGAAGATCCTGAACCGGTTTGCCAACCGGATCAGCATTACGGGAGCCGTTTACCGGCCGGGAGAGTATGAGCTGAAGGCGGGGATGACCCTTAAGCAACTGATCGGCGAAGCCGATGGCCTCCGGGAAGATGCATTCTCCGGCCGGGCTACGTTGCACCGGCTGAAATCCGACCTGAGCCCGGAGATCGTATCCTTCGATGTAGAAAAGCTGCTGGATGGCAGGATGGAAGATATTCCCCTGCGCCGGGAGGACCGGGTGGATATCTATTCAAAATTCGATCTTAAAGAAGGGTATTATGTCGATATACAGGGAGAGGTCAGCAATCCCGGGACCTTTTTGTATGAAGATGGGATCACGGTGCAGGATCTGATCCTGCAATCGGGGGGGCTTAAAGAGGGAGCGTCCGTGAAAAGGATCGAGATCTCGCGGAGGATCAAAGACGCCGATCCCCGGTCGGCCGATATCAAAACAGCGATCATTTACCGGCAGGATATCCGGCCGGACCTGAGAGATAGTGCTGAGCTGGCGAGATTTGTGCTGCAGCCTTTCGATCAGGTCTATATTTATCCCGCACCGGGTTATTTCGTTCAACAAAATTCCGTCATAGAGGGAGAGGTCCTTTATCCCGGTAAATATACCATGCAGGCAAAGGGCGACAGGATCTCCGATCTGGTGGTGCGTGCGGGAGGGTTGGCGCCGAATGCCTATCTGCAGGGCGCCGTCCTGGTAAGGACCCGGCATTTTACGAGGATCGAGCAGAATAACAGCGATGTAGGGCTTAATAACCTTTTAAAAGAGAATTCCGAATCGGGGTCGCCGCAGGTGCTCCAGAATCAACTGGTGCGGAGTATGCAGAAAAGATCGGAAACGGTGGGGATCGATCTGCAAAAAATAATGGCGTCGCCGCATTCCGAGTATGACCTGTTGCTGGATGACGGGGACAGCCTGAGGATCCCCAGACAGCTGCAAACGGTGAGGGTCAACGGCGAAGTGTTATATCCGACGCTGGTGCGATATACAAAAGAGCTCAGCTTTAAAGATTATATCATCAGCGCAGGGGGATTCAGCGACCGGTCGGCGCGCAGAAAATCCTATGTGGTCAATGCCAACGGATCGGTGAAGGGAACACGTTCTTTTCTTTTTTTCCGGCATTACCCGGAGCTGAGCCCGGGCGCTGAGATCTATGTCCCGCTGAAAAGGGAAAGACAGCCTATACGGACTGCGGAGGTCGTTTCTCTGTTGGTCAGTCTGGTGACGCTGCTGCTTATTTCATATAATTCTTTTCACAAATGACGGACCCTTCATCCAACCTGTCCGGCGACAGGGTATTTAACCAGTTCTCTCCAAAAAGGTTGATCCTTCAGGTAAGAAGCATCTGTATGTATATCCTGTCCAGATGGAAGCCGGTGTTTTTGGTCGGACTGATCCTTGGCCTTGCAGGAGCCACGTACAGTTATTTTAAAAAACCAGATTATGTTGCACAGATGACCTTTGCGCTCGATGAAGGGGCGGCATCGGCGGCGCAGAGCCCAAGGAATGGTCTTTCGGAATTCACGGAAGCGCTGGGCATCGGCCAGACCTATGATGCCGGAGGTGTATTCAGCACGCCGACAAATATCGTGGAACTGATGACGTCCCGGCTGCTGATCGAAAAAGCGCTCAGAGGCAAGGTGGCGATAGATGATCATGTCATAACCTTTGCGGACTTTTTTCTTGACTCGCTGGAATACCGGAGGAAATGGCTGGAGGACAAACGATATGCCGGGCTCAGCTATCCCATTGTCAACGGAGACAGGAAGGACAGCCTGTTCCAGAACGGACTTTTCCGTAGCATGTATGAAATACTGCTGGCAAAGAATATCAGGATAGACAAAATGGGCAAGGGAACGACCATCTTCGAAGCGACCTGTACTTCGCACCATGAACTTTTCTCCAAGTTGTTCCTTGAAGCGCTGATGAACGAGGTCGTCCGGTATTATGTCGATGTGAAAACAGAGCGGGCGAAGCTGAATCTTGAATTCATTCAGAAAAGGACAGACAGCATCCAGCAGGCGTATAATAAATCCCTTTATGGGAAGGCGTCCTATAATGACGAGCATATCAACCCGATCCTGCAGATCGCCCAGGTCGCCAAAGACAAGCAGCAAACGGACATCCAGATCCTGAAATCCACCTATATCGATCTGAACCGTAGCCTGGAATCGGCAAAGACGACGTTGATCCGGGAGACGCCGCTGATCCAGTATGTGGATACGCCTATTCTGCCCTTAAAAATGTTGCGCTCCAATATGATCAAATTCTTTTTGATCGGCTTTTTTGCCGGCTTCCTGCTGATGGCAGGATATTTTGGGTTGAAAAAAGGGTGGAGCTATCTGGAATAAGGAACTATCTGGAAAATAATGAACTGAAAATAGCAAATATGATCCTATGGTCCGCAGAGTTTTACGCCTTATAAAAAGGGTAGTCATGGGGAATCCGCCCCCGCCTCCCCCTGAGCCGGTAAATTTCGGCCTTAAGACGGGAACCGGAACGAGTATCGGGCGTCCCCGGCAGCCCATCGAGGGCAAAGAATATATCCATTTTGGCGATAATTGCCATCTGGGCCCGGATGCTTTTTTGGCCGCGTTCGATTCATATCCGTACAGCAATCAAAAATTTTCCCCGGAGATCAGCTTCGGGAACGAGGTATTTATAGGCAGGCATGCCTTTATAACCGCCATCCATAAGATCATCTTCGAAGACTGCGTAGAAGCCTCGGATTACCTGTATGTGTCCGACCATGTTCACAGTTTTACACCGGAAGAAGGCGTATCCGCCCGGAAGAGGAGACTTATCCCGCGTGGATATGTTAAAATTGGCGCTTATACGGCCATCGGAATCCGCGTATGTATCCTGCCGGGGGTAACGCTGGGTAAATATTGTGTGGTCGGGGCACAGTCGGTGGTCACCCATTCCTTTCCCGATTACAGCATGATCATGGGCAATCCGGCCATACTGATCAAGACTTATTCTTTCGAACGGAAGAAGTGGGTGGACCCGCCGGCATTGGCGGGACAGAAAAAATCTTCCGAGGGCGATGATCAGGGCGAAATATAGGCCTTTACCATCCTCGGAAAAAAATAAAGGTTTTGTCGCAGGCTGGAATGAAGGGCCATCCATTGCAGTTCTTTTCTATCCGGCCTCCTGTCTTTCTGTTTGATCGTCCGGTCGATGATCAGGTCCTGCAGACGCCGGAGCCGCAAGGCATACCGGTTCTCATTCAGCATAGCCAGCTCGTGGTGGCCCATTTCCCTTAATGTGGCACGGATGGAGCGGCGCAGCCCAAGTTCCTTTTTGTACATGGTGATCCGGTTCTTGGAGAAGCTATCCGGATGATGGCGCATAAAAACCTCGGTACCAGGGGTATCCAGGAAATGAAAGCTGAATCCTGCCGCCGCGGCCCGGAAGCAATAGTCATAATCTTCGACGCCCTGCAGACTGGAATCAAAATTCCCCAATCTCCCAAGACCACTCGCTCTGAAGAGGGCGCAGCCCAGTTCCATAATATTTTTTTCCGTAAGCGCGCGCAGAATGGGTATGCCCTGCCCCGAGATCATTGGCATCCATTCCGTCATGCGTTCACCCCAGCGATCAAGGAATGGTTCATTTTTCTTCCCGCTTTCGAAATAGCGGACTTTCCCATAAACGATGCTATCTTCCGGATGGGTGTCGAGCCAGTCCATCTGAACCTTCAGTTTGTCCGGCGCCAGGAGGTCATCCGCGTCAAGGAATTGAACATATTCTCCTGATGCCTGCTTCAGGCCATTGTTCCTCGCGGCGGGTTGTCCCTGGTTCTCCTGATAGATATACCGGAACCGATTGTCGAGTGCCTCCATCCTTTTTACAATATCGGCCGTCGCATCATCTGATCCGTCATCAATGACCAGACATTCCCATGCACCGGATGTCTGCTGCCGGATGCTGTCAAGGCTTTCGGGCAGGAAATGTCCGTAATTAAAGCAGGGAATGATGATGCTGACGCGGACGCCTAGCCGATGGGTAAAAAAAGCCATTTTTTCAGAGTTGCTTTGATCCTTTGTTTGTATGCGAGACGGGACAGCTTCCGTCTCAGAAGAAAAGCATTTTCTTCCAGCCGGTGTTTCCATCGTGTAAAGAGATTGCTTTGGGTAAGGCTCCTGTCGATGAGCATTTTCCATTCCGGTACGAAATGGCTGAGGCCCTGGCCCGTCTTGGACGCGGGGTGTACGCGGTAATAGGACATGTTTTCCGTCGTCTGATAAAAACGATACGTCCTGCTGGCCTCCAGCCAAAGGGCAAAATCCATGGCGTAATTCAGCGACCGGTCGAACCCTCCCAACTGTTCCAGGATCTCCCTCCGGAAAAATATGGAGGGCTGTGGCGGACAGAAATGCGGCTTCCAATACCGGATCAGCGAACGGTAGGAGATGTTTTTGGTATGCAGTTGCCGGATCGGCTTCCCCTGCGTATCGATCATCTGGCAGGTGCCGCAAAAAAAGGAGAAGCCGGTCTCCCGGTAGGCGCGCGCCACGGTAAACAGACAATCTTTTTCATAATAGTCGTCGGAATTGATCCAGGCCGCCAGCTCGCCGGTAGCTTTGGAGAACCCTTTTTCCAGGGCTTCGCTCTGACCGGAATCCCGCTCGCTCACCCAGAAGCTCAGCGATGGACTGTATTTCCGGATAATGTCGACGGAGTCGTCCTTGCTGCCCCCGTCGATAATAATATATTCAAGGTTAGGGTATTGCTGATCGAGCACCGACCGGATCGTTTGTTCGAGATATTGTCCCTGGTTGTAGCTGGGCGTGATGATGGATATTTTCGGCCACCCTTCGTCCGGAATGGGAAATCTGACGGTACTGTTCATGCGCTCAGCTTTTTTGCCGGATGAAAAGATATTTTATTCCATTGCGCATGGAGGATCCGCCTGATCTTCCGGATGCATCTTTTATGGAAAGGCGGCAAGGCCTCCCTTTCGGCGATCTGCCGCAGCTGCTCCTGCCGGGCCATCAGCCTGTCGTGGAATGCCGCATAATGGCAGGGTTGGGAAGAATAAAAGGGATGATCCGCAGCCATCAGCTTATCCTTATAGGCCTGGTAAAGCGGATACAGGTCCCCGCGATGCTGCATCTGATAGAGGGCCTCGTCGCTGTTGAGCATCTGTCCGGCAGACCCACCCTTTGCAGGCCGGAAGCCGCTGAAATGGTAGAAGACAAGGGGTACTCCGGAGTCCAGCCTGAAATTGCCTTCGGGCGGCAGCAGAGTCCTTTCATGAAGGTTCCAGGGGCCCATATTGTACCCGGGATGCCGGATCAGGGCAACGCGCTGGAAATAGACAGGGACAAGATTGATCCATAGCTGATCGGTATACAGTCCGATCGCCGGTTTGTTATGCCCGCTGCTGTAGGTCCTTTCCTTCCACCAACCGAGAAATCTGTCCGTTTCCCCGGAGCGTTTCATGGCGAGGAAACCCAGATTATAGAGCCCGTAGTTGAGGAACAGGTTCTCTCCGAGGGAGCGTCCATCCAGCGGAACCGGCGTCAGCACATGGGGGGTAAGCAGGATGTCAGCCGTCTCAAAATGATCGTCCAGACCGGTCATCGGCTGAAAAAGACAGGTGTCCGGGTCCATGTAGACCACTTCGGTAGCACCGAGCTTGTCAAAAAACCAACTGGCGTAGGTTGGCTTGACACAGGTGTTCAGTTCGACGATAGAATATTTTTCAGCCAGCTTGTCGACATCGGGCTCGATGACGGCAATCTCCAGGACGTCGAAGCCGAATGATGCGTAGGGGATATTGTCCGCCTTCGCATCGACCAGGCCCAGAATGAATTTCCAGGACGGCTCGAATTTCTTAGCGGATGCCGCGAGGACCAGGGCCTGGGCCAGATAGTTGTTGGAGCAGATGGTGAAGAGTACTTTCATCGGATATATATTAACGTTATAATTGCGGTCATCGGTATTACGAATGCGGTCAGCGGCAATAAGAATGCCGTCAGCGATCGTTTGGCCCGGGTCACCAACCTGTTGAGCAGGGAGCGCCGTGCATGCGTCGCCGATGGTTGTCTGGCTGTGCGCTGTGAAGAAGCCGTCAGGGAACTGTCCACCCTTTTCCTGCCCTCTTCCCGGGTATCGAAAACATTCCACAGCAGATGGAAGATATCGGCATTCTTGTAAGGGATAAAGAATAACGGATGTCGCAGGGGTCGTTCTATTGCCTGTCCCGGGATCCTCGACAGCATATACGGGTCGTCGGCAAGTGGTTCATCGGTCCTGGAATATCCGAGGTTGCTGATGAGATTGACATTTGGTACGACGCATAAACCGTTGTTGATGGCGATGGCGAAGCCATACTGGTGATCCCAGGCATCGAGCTTGCCGGTATAATTCAGTTCGAGGATATTCATGATCTGATTTGCAGCCGCCTGGTCGGGAATGATACTTTCCGCGAGCCCGGAAATTTTGAATTTCGGAAAGAGGCGCATATCGATATCATAAAGGTCCCATGTCCTTTTCCAACCGGCCCATCCCCAGATGGAAACGACGTTGGAAAAATAATAGGACCCTTCTCCATACCGCTTGCCGAACTGCAGGTTGGTCCCTCCGATGTGCATGATGCGGTGGTCATGGCGGTATTTTTCCAGCATATCCTGGCAATAGAAAAAGAAACTTGGATGGGGAAGGCAATCGTCCTCGAGAATAATGCCTTCTTCTTCCAGGGAG
Organism: Puia sp.; assembly: GCA_035317125.1. Classification (GTDB taxonomy): domain Bacteria; phylum Bacteroidota; class Bacteroidia; order Chitinophagales; family Chitinophagaceae; genus Puia. The sequence goes on along the minus strand of DATHHO010000114.1, from coordinate 47,438 downwards.
AAGAACCAGGTAATGGCCTCAGAGCAGGCCCTGGTGACTCCCAGATTAGTTTCCCGGAAGAGTGTGGTGACCTTACAATCCCAATCGACCCGGCTGACGATATCCCGGACCCTGGCGCATTTCTCCACTGTATCCGGTAAGTGCGGGGGCGGTCCATCCGCGGCGATATAGAGGCGGGAGGGCCTTGCCTTCCGGATCTCTTCAAAGACCATACGGGTGGTATTTGGCCGCGCGTAGACGAGGAAGAGGACGGGTGTTGTAAGGATCTCGGTCATATATATTCAATTTTGTCGGGATATGGCAGGATTGGTTACCTGCCGCCTTCTTTTGTTCAAAAAGTTGACCAGCGTGAATTTGGCCATGGAGCCCAGCCGCCGCCAACTGAAAAACCGGTTGCAGGAGTAATAGACCAGATAATAAAGGATCTGGAAGTAGTTGTAATCGAGATCGGACAGACGCTCGAGGAAAACACGCATGGAACGCCAGTGGTGCAGGCTGTAAATTTGTTTTGTCTGAGGCGTAACGGAGAGCGGCAGGCGGGATCGCCATTTTTTGCTCACGAGCATGGCGCTTTTTACCCAGGACCGGTCGGGCTTTCCATCGGAATAGTGATGGATCAGGATGTCGAAAACGGTATAGATCTGGAATCCGGTGCTCACCTGGAGAGAGTAATCGATGTCGTACCCATGAAAGCCGGTGAAGGTGGCCGTATCGAACTTGAATTTTTGAAACACATCCTTCCTGGTGCAAAGCCATACGCCGTCAAGGGCAACTACTTTTTTTTTGTCTGCATACCCGGAAGGATCGGTTTCCAGGATATGCTCCGGTGCGCCTGCCGAGTATTTATAATGTTGGATAAGATTGATCTGTTTGCTGCCGACCGGCACCGACCAGGAGCAGGGCACCAGCCCCCTGGCATCACCTCCCGCGACACCCAGCAAGCCCACCGTTGGATCCTCCAGATGCCTGCATACCCGCTGACCCCAATCCATCGTCTCGAAGGAAATATCTTCGTGCATGAAACAGAGGATCGGATATTTCGCCTGACTACCGCCTATATTATAAGCCATACAGATGCCGTACCGGCCGGATGAATTGTCGACCGGAATGATCTCATGGGGCACACCGATGGTCATTCCGATATTGCGGCTGACCCTGGCGAGTCTGGATGGGTCCACTGAGCATATGATGACAGAGATCATAGATGATCGATGCTGAATTCGGTGATGACATTAAGAAGCGCCACGGAGTTGTCCCTGCCATGTCCTTCGAAGGTATCGAGGACGGACAGCTTTGTCGTCGGTCTCCAGTTATCTATCCAGGTGGAAGCAAAAAGACCGGCATCGAGATCATATTTGCCTCTTGACACCGGCAGGTTCATGCGTACCCGGAACTGGTATTCGCCGGGGTTCAGATGGAACTGACCGCCGAAAAAGTCCGAGCTGTTGACAAACAGGATATTGGTCCCGTCCTGGCTGGATATCCTGAAATTGAGCTCGCATTTGGCAATCGTATCGAGGGCACAGAAACGGAAGAGTATAAAAAAATCTTCCCTTGAATAACAGGTGTGCGGGTCGGAGGGTGTCTGACCTTCCAGTTGCCAGGACAGGAAATGGCCCCGGCCATTGTCCGGCACCTTATTCCGGATGCCGTTCTCATTATCCTTCTGGTCGATCTGGTAAGCCTCGAGCACCTTATCCACGGATCCGATAACGGAGGTCCGTCCCTGCTCCAGCAGGAGCGCCCTGGTGCAAAGATGCCTTACGGCTACCATATTATGGCTTACAAAGAACACGGTCCTGCCCTGCTGCTGCGATACTTCCCTCATTTTGCCGAGGCATTTCTGCTGAAATTCCGCGTCACCCACTGCCAGCACCTCGTCGATGATCAGGATCTCCGGCTCGAGATGGGCCGCTACGGCAAAGGCGAGTCGTACGAACATGCCGGAGCTGTATCGTTTGACGGGAGTATCGATGTATCTTTCGATGCCTGAAAAATCCACGATCTCATCGAACCGCTTTTTTATTTCATGCTTGCGCATCCCCAATATGGCCCCGTTCAGAAAGATGTTCTCTCTTCCACTGAGATCCGGGTGAAATCCAGTGCCTACTTCCAGCAGCGAACCAATCCGGCCGTCGATGCTTATCGTTCCTTCCGTTGGCTTGGTGATCTTGGAAAGCAGCTTCAGCAACGTGGATTTTCCCGCGCCATTCTTTCCCACTATGCCGAAGACCTCTCCGCGCGCCACGGAGAAGTTTATATCCTTGAGGGACCACACGTAGCTGTTGTCGCTCTTCGCGCTGCGGTCATTGGTAGCCGCCAACTTCTGGTAAGGATCCTCCTTGCGCCTCATCCTGCTCCACCAGCGGTTGAGATCATGGCTCAGCGTACCGGTGTTGATATCCCCGAGCTTATACATTTTCGAGAGGCCCTCGACTTTCAGAATATCTTCCTTCATTTGTTGGGTTTATATACTATCTACAAAACTTTTTTCAATCGAATTGAAAACAAGGATGCCCACCAGCAACAGAACGCCTATGAAGAGGGTATCGTATCCAAGGAGCGGCCAGTTCAGCTCGCCTTTGCCAAGAAATGCATAGCGGAACGCTTCTATGATCCCCGTCATCGGGTTTGCGCGTATGACGAGGCCGTAGACGCCTTTTCCAAAAGAGGAAAGCGGGAAAATGACCGGTGAAGTGAACATAAGGAGCTGCACGCCGAAAGTCGTCAGATGAGCCAGGTCTTTGTACCGGGTGGTCAGCGATGAAATGATCATACCGGAGCCGAGTCCGAGTAAGGCGACCAGTAAGATAAGCACGGGAAGGAGCAGGGCATAGCCATTGGGTGCTACCGGAGTCTTCTGGACGAAGAGGTAGTACAGGTAAATGACAAAGAACAGGCCCAACTGGATAGAAAATTTAACCAGATTGGTCAGGATCAGGGAAAGCGGAACGATCAGCCGTGGAAAGTAGACTTTGCTGAGGATCGGGCTGCTGTCCTTTAAAAAGGTGGATGTCCGGATGATACATTCGGAAAAATAGGTCCAGAGGACCAGCCCGCTCAGGTAAAAAAGAATGGGTGGCAGACCCATGGTGGACAGACGCGCTGCCCTGGCGAAGACGATGACAAAGGTAATGGTCGTGAGAAGGGGCTGAAGAACGAACCATAGAGGGCCAAGAATGGTCTGTTTGTAAATGGCCACGATATCCCTGCGCATGAGGATGAGCAACAGGTCCCTGTATGACCAGATCTCCTTTATATTAAGGGTAAAAAGACTGTTATGGGGAGTGATGACCTCCTGCCATTTCCGTTCAGGGATATTATTTTGCACGGGAATTGTATCGTGAACAGGAAGAGGCACGGTATTTTCCAATACAATGAATTGCCGGGATGAAGTATCTGTATTTCGGGATGATGTATCTGTATTTTGCAAATGCTACTTTATTTAGAAGGGCCAACCCCAATAATTACAAACGTTATGCCAGGAGAAAGCAGGAATAATGCGCTGTCACCGAGATTGGTTTATTGCATCATCGTAACCTATAATGGGCTGACCTGGATCGCTAAATGTCTGGACAGCCTGGCCCAGGGAAGTTATCCCTGTCCTGTTCTCGTTATTGACAATGGTTCCACGGATGGCACGCTGGCGTACATTGAGGAAAATTTTCCCCACATCCGTCTCATAAGATCGGAAAAGAATATGGGTTTCGGACAGGCCAATAATATTGGGTTGAAAATGGCGCTGGAAGAAGGCGCGGAGCATGTTTTCCTGCTGAACCAGGACGCCTGGGTGGAAGTGGATACGATACGGGACCTGGTGGCTGCGCAGGTGGAAAACCCACAGTTCGGCATCCTTAGTCCTCTGCATCTCAATGGTCTAGCTAACGCGCTGGATAGCTATTTTGCCGGGTACCTTATGCAGTCGGATCTGAAAGAATGGACCAGCTCCTGGCTGCTCGGATGGCCGGAACATCCCCTTATCGTGGATACCCATTTTGTCAATGCCGCAGCCTGGCTGATCAGCGCCGGATGTCTCCGCAGGACCGGGGGATTCGACCCTATTTTCTTCCACTATGGAGAGGACCTGAATTATGCACAGCGGGTGTTGTTTCATGGGTTTCGCATAGGTATCCATACCGGCGCAAGGATCTGTCATGACCGGGAACAGCGGATCGCCTCCCTTCCTTCACCCGCGGCACAATTGAAAAAGGACAGGAACCATTTCCTGAACCAGGCCTGTGATATCCGGCAAGACGGCTTCATGGCGCTCAGTATCCGAAGATCTGTCCGTTACTCACTACTGATGAGCATTAACTTATTCAATACCCAAAAACTGACCTACAATTTCCAGATGGCAAGGGCCGCCCTTGCCCTGATCCCCTCGATCCGCAAAAGCAGAAGATCCGCGGTGGGGAAATTTCCCTTTTTAAAGATGGGAAACGACCCCTCCGCAAGGGCATAAAAAGCCGTGGCCCAGGAATTGCATATTACTAAAATTGGAAAGCTGGCCGATGCCAGTCTGACCAACCCCTTTACTTTCCTTTAAAAGCAAGTCCCCTCCCGGGAACCGTACTGTTTTCGCTCAGCCATATGACATACATCCATCATCCATTCCATGATGACCAAGATCATTGCGGAAGTCACTGTGACCAGAGACTCCATTGAATTATTATGCACCGACCTAAAGCCACCTGATGTCGCAGAAAGAGATTCATATCGGAATGAACGGTTCCATGCTGGATAACAAGCCAACCGGAACCGGGATATATTCCTTCAATATCATCAACAATTTATCCGATCTGCAATGGGGGGAGCACCGCTGTACGTTCACCGTATTTACGCCTACTCATTCCAATCTCAGCGAAAAATTGCAGGTCATCAAGCTTTCCGACCTGCTGCAATCCTCCAGGTTCGGGAAGGTCGCCGCCCTGACGAGATTCCTCTGGAATACGTTCTGCTATCCTTTTCAGGGAAGGCGCTTCGATCTCCTGATCAGTCCTACGACACATGGAAGTTTCCTGAGCAGGAACCAGATCATCACCATTCATGACCTTATTTCCTTACGCTACAGCAATATAAGCGCGCATCAGCGCTTTTATTTCAAATATTTATTGCCCTTCATCGTATCGCGCGCCCGGCTTATCGTCACCGTATCGGAGACGAGCAAAAGGGATATCGTTCATTTCCTGAAATGCCCGGAAGATAAAATACGGGTCATCCATAACGGATATGACCACACACACTATTGCAGGACAGAAGAAAAAGGAGACAGGATAGACCAGGCCTATGGCGTCAGGAACTATCTGCTGGCCGTGGGACCGACCTACCCGCACAAGAATTTCGAGATCCTGATCGATGCTTACGCTTCCCTTGACGATAATATACGGAAAGAACATCCCCTTGTCATAGCGGGCGGGATGAAAACCTATGTCAGCAAGCTGAAGGAACAGGTGCATCATGCGGGGCTGGACGGTGATATTCACTTTCTTGGCTATGTGCCATTTGAATGCATGCCTTCCTTATACCGGGAGGCAGCCCTGTTGGTATTTCCCAGCCTGTACGAAGGATTCGGCATCCCGCTGCTGGAAGCGATGGCCTGTGGCTGTCCGGTGATCGTATCGGAAACCTCCTCCATGCCCGAGGTCTGCGGGGATGCGGCCATGTATGTCGATCCCACCAGCAAAGAAGCCATCAGTAAGGCTATCGGCCGACTGCTCTGCGATGCCAACCTCCGGGAAGGCCTGCGTCAGAAGGGGTTCGAGCGTGCAAAACAATTTTCGTGGAAACAAGCCGCCGAATCATTTAAAACGATCATTGAAAATCAATTACAAATCACCAAACTAAATTAGACATGGCCGACATCTGTTGTTCAATCGTACTATTCCACAATGATCCGGAAGAACTAAGGCTCGCCGTCAACAGCTTTATGCGGTCGGCCCTGGACATTAAATTATATCTCGTCGACAACTCTGAGGACGATACGCTGCGTTATGAATTCGACTCGCCCCGTATCGAATATATTTTTTCCGGAAAGAATATCGGCTATGGAGCTGGCCATAACCTGGCCATCGACAAGTCAAGGCGGGAGTCGAAGTACCACCTGGTGCTGAACCCGGATATCGAATTCGATCCTGAAGTACTGGATAGCCTGATCAAATTCATGGACCACAATGCCGATGTCGGCCTGGTGATGCCAAAGGTATTATACAGGAGCGGAGATATCCAGTACCTGTGCAAGCGGCTTCCCGCACCGACGGACCTGTTCCTGCGAAGATTTATTCCAGGCCGTATAAAATTCCTTTTCAAAGAAATACTGGAGACCTATGAGCTGAAATTCAAGGATTATGATTCGGTGATGGAAGTACCCAACTTGTCAGGTTGTTTCATGTTCATCCGCACGGATGTCTTTGAGCAGGTAGGGGCATTCGATGAGCAATATTTCCTGTACCTCGAGGATACCGACCTGTGCAGAAGGATCAACGAATCGTACCGGACAGTCTATTACCCCAAGGTCAGTATCGTCCATGGGTATAAAAAAGGATCCTATAAGAGTCTGAAGCTGATGGGATATCATCTGAGATCGTCTATACGGTATTTCAACAAGTGGGGTTGGTTCGATGATAAGTCCCGTATGCATATCAACCGATCCCTCGTGGAAAAGACACAGCCAAGACAGGGTTTATCCCATTTCATCATACCGGCATAACCAGGATACCGATGCAAGGCGTTACCGTAATCATCTGTTGTTATAACAGCGCAGCGCGTATAAAAGATACGCTCTCCGCGCTGGCGATACAAAGGTTTCATTCCGATGTAGCCTGGGAGATCGTATTGGTTGACAACGCCTCCGGCGATCATACAGCGGCACAGTCGCGGAGGATCTGGGATTCCTTCGACACCGGGATCAGACTGCGTATCGTCCATGAATCCCTGCCGGGGCAGATGAACGCACGGAGAAAAGGGATCGCGGAGGCGCGTTATTCCATCCTCCTGTTCTGTGATGATGACAATTGGCTGTCACCGGAATATGTCCAGGGCGTAGTCGACGTGCTGACGGCCGATCCGGATATCGCAGCTTGCGGAGGCAGGGGAATACCGGTCTTTGAAACGGCAAAGCCTGCCTGGTTCGACGAGTTTGCAGAGGCCTTTGCAACGGGTTCACAGGAACTGAACAGGGAGAACGGCCGGATCATCAGTCTTTATGGCGCGGGACTGGCCATCCGGAAACATGCCCTTGACGAGGTACTCCGATCCGGCACTATGCTGACCGGTGGCAGGACAGGAAAAAGCCTGGGTTCGGCCGACGATATTGAATTGACGTATTCGCTGGTCCTGAAGGGATACCGGCTGGTCTATGTCCCGGGGCTGACCTTCCGCCATTACCTTCCCAAAGAGCGGCTGACCAGGGCATATCTCACAGGACTGTTCAGCTCATTCGGTAAGGACGGCCCTATCCGGAACCTTTATTATGCGCATCTTACGGAAAGCCGCTGGCACCGGAAGATCGTCAACTGGTATTATCATTTGCTGCTGAGCCTGGTGAGAACCGGAAAATACCTGATCGTGCCGCCGAAAAGATCCAGCCGTGGATTGTATTTCCGATGGAATCTCGCGTATCTCGGAAAGCTGCTGAAGATAAAACCCGATTATGAACGCCTATTGAATCATATCAGCCTGCTCAGGGGAAAGGCTCCCCGGCCAGGTATGGACAAACCGGTACACCCAGATTATGAAGAAATATTACATTAGTTCCGTAAAAGGAAACACCGCCATTTCCAGGTATTCGCATGATTTCTATGAGCTGGTGCTCAGGGACAAGGGATATATTTTTATGGACAGCTCGAAAAGCTTTACCGAGATCCTTTCGGCCGTTGCCTCCAGAGACCAGGTCCATATCGAGATCGGCAGTGCTCAAAAAAAGGAGACCGAACTACTTTTTGTGATGTTAAAAGCAAAATATAAGTATGTATCGGTGACCCTTCACGACCCTCCGCTGATCTTTCCATTTTTCGAATTCAGGAACCCGATCCTCAACCAGCTTTCCAGGCTGTATAAGCGATATATCAACCATTCCGGATCGGTAGACAAATATATCGGGCGGATAAAATCGATCTATGTGGTATCGAGGAAAAGCATCGACCTGGTCAAACGGAAATACCAGGTGGAGAATGTATTTTATCTTCCTTATATCATCAACCCGCATGAAATAGAAAAGAATGCGGGGATAAACAACAACTTCATTTGTTTCAACCCGAACGGCAGTAAAAAAGAAATCGCCTATTGCCTGAAGCTCCACCGGCGGCTGATCGCCCATGACCCTGACGTTAATCTGTACGTGACCAGCATTTCACGCGCCGGGGACAGAACGTTTTTCCCCCCGCTCGACGAAAAAAAGGAGAATAACATCCATTACGCGGAAAGCCAGGATGAAGACCTCTTTTCCGAGGCGGGAGCCAAGGCAACCTTCGTCTTTATGCCGGCCAGCCAGGACGCCGACTACAGGAGGCTCGCGGGCAGCAACGTACTTGAAGGATTGAAAAAGGGGAAGATCGTGTTTACCAATAACAGGAGCGTTACCCCGGAATATATACAGAACGGCAAGAATGGCTTTTACCTCAGCGGATCACTGCGGGAAGATACGGAGACGATCAGGAAGATCTTGTCCGATCCGTCCCTGCTGGCGCGGATCAGAAAGGAAACATACAGCTATCTTATCGAGCATCATTCCGCTGACGAGGTCAGCAAACAATTTAAAGATTAGTCTATGCTCTTCTCGGTCCTCATGGCGAATTACAATAATTCCGGATACCTCGCAGAGGCTATACGGAGTGTCATGGCCCAGGACCATGCCGACTGGGAACTGATATTGGTGGATGATGCCTCTACGGACGATTTTGAAGGAGCGGTCGCTTCCTTCCGGGCGGAGAAGAGGATCAGGATCTTCCGTAACCAACGCAATTATGGATGCGGGTACAGCAAGGCGAAATGTGTGGAGAAGGCGTCCGGGGCCATCCTGGGGTTCCTCGATCCGGATGACGCATTGACCCCTGATGCGCTGAGCATCATGGTTGCGGCGCATGTAGATAACCCAGGATGCAGTCTGATCCATTCCACGCATTATATCTGTGATGGATCGTTATCGGTCAGCAGGATCGCGGAATATCCCCGGCCTTTGCCGGATGGTGTTCCTTATCTTTTAGTGAGTGACGGGCGGATCCATCATTTTGCGAGCTTTTCAAGGAGCCATTATGATATCACAGAAGGTATTTCCCCGCTTAACAGAAGAGCCGTTGACCAGGACCTCTATTATAAGCTGGAAGAGGCCGGCGGAATATTATTTATTGACAAGCCATTGTATTATTACAGGATCCACGACCGGAGCATTTCTAATTCCGGGAATGAATCAGCTGCTCAGTTGTGTCACTATTCCATTATCGAAGAGGCCTGTTTGCGCAGGATGAGAGCGGGCAGATCCGGCCAGATGCCGGAAAAGGGGTTCCTGAAAAGATACCGGACGAGATATTTTAAGATCAGGCTGTTCCATTCTTTCCGGCAGCGCCGGTGGCTGTCCTTTATCCGGAATTTCATCGCGTTCTCTGTCATGGGGGGTATGGGCAATCTGCTCAGCTACCTGCGGAAATTACCGCTGGAAGGAAGGTCCCTGCTAAGGCGATCCTTTTCGGACAGCTACAAGATCAGAGTTTAGCTTTTAACCTTAAAAATTGTTTATGCATTGGGTGGGTTCTTTCAGAGGGAAAACAATAATGACATCCGGACTGGTCGGTGCGATGAGTCTGGTCTGCGCCATGACGACAAAGGAGAACAATGGGAACACCGGCGGCCCCGGGGCCACTGTCTGGCAGGCTTCCGGTCATGGGCCCGACCTGAGTCGCTATTCCCTCCTCTTCGAGGACGATTTCAATGGCGCGGAATTGAATACGTCCGTCTGGAATTACCGGCAGGAAAATACAGTCCGGCAAGGCTCCGTCTTTTTACGATCCAACGTTACGACCGGTAACGGCAATCTCCGGCTTTCGGGGAACAAGGGACCTGAAGGGTATAGCTGTAGCATGATCTCTACGGAAAAGGGCTTTCATTTCAAATATGGATATGCGGAATGCAGGGCCAGGCTGAGCAATATCTCTTTCGGCGCCACATTTGCCTTTTGGCTGCAATCGGCCACCAATGGATCAAGCCAGGACCCGGCGACCGATGGGGACGAGGTGGATATTTTCGAATACAACCTGAATTCGGGGGGCAGGGATTTTATCCAGCACAACCTTCACTGGAACGGCTATGGCCCTGGGCACCGGACCCAGGGAACGCGTGAAGCGGTTACCGGACTTTCTTCCGGTTATCACCTGTTCGGTCTGGAATGGACACCGAAGGAATATGTTGTCTATGTCGATGGTGTTGAAAAGACGAGGACAACTACTGCCGTTTCGCACCGGGAAGAATTTATTATCCTGAGCAATCTGGTGACGGATGATGGATTCGGGGGAGACCGGTCGGCCGGAAGGTATCCCGAATTCTTTGATATCGACTATGTAAAAGTTTACTCGCCGCGATCGCTGTCCTCATCACCGGTAAAAACGAACAAAAAAAGGGGATCTGTTAAATAACCTGTATGGAATACTTATCAATAAACAGCTCAATGATTGGGAAACCGGAATTCTCCGTGGTGATCCCTACCTACAACCGGGCTGAAAAATTATTGAGAGGATTGAGATCGCTGAATGACCAGAGTTTTCTTGATTTCGAAGTGTTGGTCTGCGACGATGGCAGCACCGACGATACGAGAGCGATCGTCGAACGATTCAGACCGGAGATCCGGTTCAGGGCGCTCCGGTATTTCTATGCGCCCAACTCGGGCGGGCCGGCCAAGCCCAGGAATATCGGGATCCGGGAGGCGGCTGCGGAATGGATCTGCTTTCTGGATTCGGACGATAGCTGGCATCCCCGGAAGCTGGAGCGGCTGGTGCCTTATCTGGAAGAGAATGACCTGATCTATCATGCCTTTGATCTGGTAAAAGCATCCGGAAAGCCAACCGCGCTGACCGCCCGTTCCTTGAAAAAGCCTGTTTTCAGGGACCTTATGCTCAATGGGCACAACGGTTGCATCATCAATTCCGGGGTATGCGTGCGGAAGACCCTACTGAAACGCGCAGGCGGATTTAACGAAGATAAAACGTTTGTCGGAGTGGAAGATGCGGATTGCTGGCTGAAGGTATCCAGGCAAACAGATGCCTTTAAATATATACCGGACCGCCTGGGTATCTATTATCTGGATGGCGGCAATATCACCGTTTATAACCGCACCCTGTTCGATAAGCTCCTTTTCCTGTTTAACCGTCACTCGCCTTTTCTTGGCGACCCATACATGATCGCACGTGCGGCAAGGACGAATAATTATCATCTCGGCAGGATCATGCAGATCACGGGAGATCTTAAGAAGGCAAAGGAATTATATACATCGGCATTGAGGTCTCCAAATCGCGGGCTTGCCGTCAGGGCCATGGTCTGGATCCTGTTCATCACCTGGAAACAAAAAAAATTCTTATGAGCAATAGCATTCTCTTTATATTCCCGGTCACCTTTGCGCTGGTGTGGTATATGATCCGGAAGATCATTTATATCTCCGAAAAAAAACATCTTTTCGATGAGCCTGTCGGGAACCGGAAGATCCATCTGGCGAGCACCCCTAATCTTGGAGGAGTGGCCATATTCGCAACGATGCTCTTCGTCTCTTTCCTTTTTTTTCCGGCGATGCACGTCGAGGGGCTGCGATATATCTGTGCATGCGCTGTATTGCTGTTCTTCCTGGGCCTCACGGATGATATTGTCGGCGTAAATCCTGCCAAAAAACTGGTCGCGCAGGTGATCGTAGCCTTGCTGATCACCATACCGGCCAATATGCGTATTACCGGTTTCCATGGATTCCTCGGATGGCAGGAGATGTCTTATCCGGTAAGTATTATTTTCTCCGTGCTTTTTATCCTTTTGGTCATTAATGCGTTCAATCTTATCGATGGGATCGATTGCCTGGCCGGCGGCATCGGTCTGCTCACCTGTTGCGTATTCGCCTGTTATTTCTGGCGCATGCATGAGGAGGGATATTTTTTCCTGTCTGTTGCGATGTGCGGGTGCCTGACGGGTTTCCTGATCTTCAACCGGACGCCGGCGAGAATTTTCATGGGAGATACCGGCTCGTTATTTCTGGGGTTCATGGCTTCCGTACTGGCTATCCGGTTTATCGGATCGGGTGCCGTTGTTCCGGGAGCGGCTGCATCAGGCGGATCGGCCGGTGGATCAGCCATCGCCATTGTTGCTGCGTTGCTGATCATTCCCGTTTACGATACGATGCGCGTGTTCTTCGTCCGGCTAAGGCGCGGAAAATCTCCGTTCGCGGCGGACAAACGACATATCCATCATCTTTTATTGGACCTGCGGTTGTCTCATCTGCAGGCTACCTCTGTATTGCTTGTTGTAAATATCCTCGCACTGGTGCTCGCTTTTGCGACCAGAGACCTGGCACCGGAGTTTCAGCTGCTGATCCTGGCTTTCTTTATGTTGCTGATGAACGGGATCTTGCTGACGGTGCTTTCCCGGCAACGGAATAATGGTCTTAAAACAAAATCCCGTTATGTAGTGATGGAAAACGTTGCCGAAAAAGGCGCAATAGGACAAATCTTAAATTATTGATTTACAATCATTTGTATAGATGACCCGGACCCTGCTCCCCACCGGTACCGGCATGCTCCGGCCGTCTGGCGGGAGGCCGAAAAAATAATGAAGAAATCGGTTTTGCAAACAACTGGGATTCAATTTATTAGTTATTTTCTTGCTTTTTGCCGTACGAATTCTCTCCGAAAACCGTTTAATAAGAGCCCATAATCCGGCCCATACCCTAACCCGAAAACGAACCTATGAAACACATAGATTATCTTTATTTTAATGTCTACAACTTTTTCTATAGTAAAAGTCAGCACCGGCAAAGTTTCAATCCCCGGATCCAGGCCATGTACCTGGTCGCCTTTGGCACTGGGGGATGGCTGCTGCTTCTCGAGTCGCTGTATCTGCACGCGATAAAACATACCCGGTTTGCCTCCCGTGGGGAGTCCACCATTTTTGCCGCCTCTATTTATATGCTCACTACGCTGCTCTTCAATTATATTTTCATCACCAGGGACCGGGATCAGAAGATCCTCGGGAAATATGAAAAGTTGACCGGTCAGAACCCGAAAAAGAAATTGCATCTGATCGTTTCCGTCAGTATCCTTTTCCTGCCCTATGCGGCCCTCTTGTTCTTTGCGGTCTTTTTTCCAAGGCATGGGCAATAGAAGGTGAGGCTGAGGTACCGGTCGGCCCGGCTAAAGCGGTCGTCAAAAATATCCAGGACATTTTTAAAAGCTGTTTCCCAGCATGGCTGCTCTTTCGTCCAATCGACGAAAATCAAAAGCTATGCCTGGAATACCCACCAAATTCATCATCGCCGGAAAGGTGCTGGAGCGCCTGAAGGCAGATAAAAAGCTGCCGCCGGAACTGAATAATGCGGACAACCTGCCCTACTTCTATCTGGGAGCCATCGGCGCATCTTTTGGCGACCTGTTGCCAGCCCTTCCCGAGACGGGCGCCGTCGATCCAAACAGTAAATATTTCCAGAGCTGGATGCCCGTGCTGGGCGTATTGGCGGGAGCCCCCGGCACGCCTGGCGTCTATAAGAACCTGAGGCAGCTCAAGTTTACGCTTGACAAACTGGGCGTGATCATCGACAGCGCCATCGGTGGAGATCCCCTGGCAAAAGACGTTGCCAAGATAAACCTGCTGCTCATGATGGATGAGCTGAATGCCTTGCCTGGCATCATCACCAGTCTTACGGGCGCGATCAGCAATCTGGCCACGCTGCGTGTGGCGATCGGGACGAGCATATTCCAGGGTGGCCCATCGCCAAAGACGGCGCCAAGCAGGGGCTGGCAGGTGAGAGATACCTTACATCAGAGCCATACGGGCCTTTTCCTGGCCCTGCTGCACAAGACCGCCGTTAACGACCAGCAAAAGGCTTATGCCCTGGGCGTATCCGTTGGATATTCGGCCGATCTTTCCGGCAATCCCTATATTAACAGCGTCGTAGGCGGTCCATATCGGAATGACTGGTGGCGGCATCGGTGGATCAGCAATTATGTCGACACCTGGGTATATGGCTTTTATCAGCAGGGAGGCGCAAGCTCCGTATTTATCGATACGGGGAGCAGAGGCGTCCCCAACCCGCTGTACACCAACTGGCCCAATCTCTGTGAAGCCAATCTTCAGAAAAAGATCGAATTGCCCGGCCTCAGCGCAGACGCGATCTTTGACAACATCAGCAATAGCACGCCGGTGGCAGCCATACTACCACCCTCCTTTGTCGACTTCTGGATCAATGCATATAAGAAATCCTATGGCGGCGCCGATAGCCGGATCGATCCGGCGGGCGTACAGAGCGCATATGCCATGACGTGGTTTATCCTTTGGATCGAGACATCTGGACAGGTCCTGCCCTGCGTACCATCGGACCAGGTGAATTACCCCGATAGCTGCGGTTCCCGTCCGCCATGGGTAGCGGTGGATGGGTCTGTCGCGGTGGGTGGCGGGCCAGCGGCAACGCCTCCGCCGACTTCCAAAGACACCGATCCAAGCGTACCGGAAGTGATCAGCGGAATAATCCTTGCGCTTATTGCTGCCGAAGTATATGTCGCTGCGGGCCTTCTGGCCGGCGTTGAAGCCCTTGCAGGCGCAGCGGTGCTGATCGCGGATGGCCTCACGGACCCTGACTGGGACAAACTCCGTTGTCAGCTGGGATGGTCGCTGGCGTACAAACAAAATTTTACGAATGTCATGCATGATCTGCTCACCTGGGCAGGGTTCGGGTTCCCCTATACGGCAGCCCTTGCGCATAACGATATCGTTTGGGAAGGGAGCGGACGAATGATCCTTACCCCTACCGACGCGGCGCTGGCCACCGTGCAGAGCAAGGGAACGAACAGCAACTATCCCGCCTCCAGCTGGGACACTTCTGGGAAGCAGTCCAACTGGGGCAGCCCTCCGACGGAGCCGACAGAAGAGAACCGCGTCTTCGCCTATCCAAGCAACCCAGTCTGGCCTTTCCATTTTGTCGATGGCCTTCAGCCGACAAGCCCACCACCGCTGCCTCCGGGCTCGGCGCCGGGGCCAAGGGTCGGCGATCCACTACAGGTGAATAAGAAGTTTGCATTACCCGGCCGGCCGGCCATGGTAAGGGACGGCGTGGAGTTCGCGCTCCGGCAGTCACAGCTGAATTTCCCGTTGGTCAATGTGAATTTCTTTGGCAACGCCGTCGATGTCAGCCTGGAGCTGATCGAGGTCGTCACCCCGCAGGAATTTATGACGCAGGACCTTGACTTCCTGAACTGGGATCTGGACGGCGATCCGGGACTTGAGTTCCCCACCTGGATCCTGCGCGATCCGCTGGGTGGGCCGCGGGTTTCTTCCATACCGGAACCCTGATGTCCCGCCGGAGTGATAAAGCATTCCTGGGACCCCGATGTTCATCCGCAGTGATGAAGCATTCCCGGAACCCTGATGCCCATCCAGAGTGATAAAGCATTCCCGATCCAGTATAATAAATGAATAGTATAGCCTTTTAAATTATCAAGACATGCCGACTTTAGCAAAAGATCAATCAAAGAGCAACCGGGGCAACCTGCATCATTCCGGGTCCTGGCTTTTTATCCCCTATGTAGCAGTAGATGCGGGAGACCGGCCCCTGCCACCGGGGACCGTGACCTGGACATCGCCGGTTATTTCCGTCAGTCCCGTCGATAAGTTCGGAAAAGTACAGGCAGGCGTCCCGGCGACCGTTACGACCCAGATCTGGAATGGCGGCGACAGCGAAGCATTTGCCGTGTACATCGAGTTGTGGTGGTTCAACCCAACGCTGGCTTTTACCAGTGCGCCGGACACCCAGCGGATCGGGAGCAAGCTGCTCAACATTGCCGGCAACAGCTATGTTGAAGTGGACTTTCCATGGACTCCCGGCTTTGTCAATAACGGTCATGAATGTCTGGTGGTACAATGCAGCTCGCCAACGGAGGGCACCGATGATCTGAAATATCCCTTTGATGCCTTTCGCGACCGGCATGTTGGTCAACATAACCTGATGGTCTCGTCTCCCAAAGACCTGCCTTTTATAAAACTTTCGGTCGGCAATCCTTTCCGGTCGGCGGGGTCATTCACGCTGCGGGTGCAGACGCTGCTTGTCGATGGAAAGACAGACAAACCTGCAACTGGAAATATACGTGATCATATCGTGCGGCTGGCAAATGCCGTAGTGGGTAGGACCACGACCGGTGCAGACCCTAAAAGGATCCCGCTTGAAGTTATGGATGTAAGCCAGCATGAATTTGGGATCCGGGTCACGGGGAGCAGAAAGATCAGGAGCGTATTGCAGCAGCCCATCAGGACGGCGTCGCAACAGAAAGCGGAATATTCCCGGTACAAAAAATTGCCGCAGGGGCAGGACCTCGACCGGTATATCCATGACAGGGCATCGGGCAGTCCCGACTTTAACCCGGAAACCCTTGGACGGGTGCTGAAGGAGATCGTGCTGGAAGCCGGAGAGGTCCATGAGGTGGAGATCGAAATTCCGCCGATGAATGTCCGGAGTGACCGGTTCCTGGTGCATCACTTTACTCAGGTTATCGCCGGTTGCGATATCGGTGGGTATACGGTGGTCGTTCCACCGCCGGGGTGGGAAGGCAAGTAGGGGGATATAGGGCCCAGATATTGCGTTAATAAAGTAATTTCGCTCCAGGGGGAGCTTTTTTGCATTCGGGGCTTGTAAAGTAAATTAGCGTGATTATTTTGGATGAACGGTTTTTTCTTGAAATTTGTATATATGAAAAACAAAATCTTATTTATAGTGTTCGCGATAGCAATGGTGGCGTTAATGGATATGTCCTTTCGTGGGGTGAGCGTTTTGCGCAGCGAAGAACCCTGGAAGCCCGAACAACTTTTGCAGCCTGCCGATCTGGCGAAGACCATCGATGACCCGCAGGCCAAACAGCCTTTTATTTTCTGCGTCGGGCCCGGCGCCGTCATCAAAGGATCGGTCGATATAGGGCCCGGCAGGGACAGCAGTAATATCGATAAGCTCAGAAAGCAGTTGGTCAGGGTGCCCAAAGACGCCATGGTTGTCATTTACTGTGGCTGTTGTCCTTTTGAACACTGTCCAAATATCCGTCCAGCCTTTTCGCTGCTCAACGAAATGAAGCTTACTCATCCGCGCTTGCTCAACCTGGAGCATAATATACGGGTGGATTGGATTGAGAAGGGGTATCCGGTGGCGAAATGAAAACCCGCTTTTTACCTCTATGCTAATTAACAATTCACATACAATTCTTTAATCTTCCATTAATACTTCTTCGTTTCTTTTCCACTACTTTCACATGGTCAAACGAAACAAGTCCAGGGGGTAATTATTGCATTAGCAATGACTATCCCCTGGCGCTATTATGGGCCTTAACGGAACGATTCCTGGTTCTGGAACTGGTTCCGGATGTTTTTCAAGTGAAGAAATGTAAGAAATATTCCAAAACCACCGCCGCGAAGAAAAATACGTTTAAAATCTTAGATTGCTGAAAAAAGGGATATAAATGGAAAAGGGAAACAGAACGAATGGGAAATGGATAGGTTTTATAATGCATAGTATGATTTGCTTATATTTTCTTACCTCCTTTCACCGGATGGAGGAGCATCCGGCAAATCCCTTCCAGGACAACCGCCACCCCAGAATTGTAAACATCGTCAATTTCATTCGTTTGCTGGAACCCAGGGATGCTAAGATCACGGAGGAAGTATTGTATGAGACCGTGGTCAAACAGATCGAAGGGATGAAAAAGTACAAGCTGGGCGGCACCTTTTTGTTACAATATGATGCCCTGATGGACCCCCGGTATCAGAAATTATTAAAGAGCCTTCCTGCGGAATCCTTTGAGATCGGCGCCTGGTGGGAGATCCCACAGCCGCTTGTTGAGAAGGCCGGGTTGAAGTGGCGCGGGCGCTATTCCTGGGACTGGCGCGCGGATATCGGATTTTCTACGGGTTATTCCCCTGACGAGCGCGAGAAACTGGTGGATGTGTACATGGGTGATTTTAAAAAGATCTTTGGGTATTATCCCAAGTCTGTAGGATCGTGGTTTATCGATGCGCATACCTTGAATTATCTGTACGAAAAGTATAAGATCGTTGCTTCCTGCAACTGCAAAGATCAGTTTGGTACGGATGGGTATACGTTGTGGGGTGGTTATTGGAACCAGGCCTATTATCCCAGCAAGATAAATTCCTACATGCCGGCACAAAATGAGCGCAACCAGATCTCCGTCCCCATTTTCAGGATGCTGGGAAGCGACCCGATCCGTCAGTATGAGGATGGGATCGGCACCAACCGGCAGGGCGTCGTTACCCTTGAACCTGTTTATGACCATGCGGGAGGAGATTCAATGTGGGTGAACTGGTATTTTAAGGAATTTGTAGATGGGCCATGTATGGAATATGGCTATGTTCAGGCGGGACAGGAGAATAGTTTTACTTGGGATGCCATGGCAAAGGGCCTGGAATTTCAACTGCCCTTGATTGCACGGCTGAGAGACGAAGGAAAGATAAAAGTAGAGACCCTGGCAGAATCGGGTCGATGGTTTCGTGAGCAGTATAAGGTCACTCCTGCAACATCCGTGACGGTGATGAAGGATCTGAAAGGAAGTGACCGGAAGACAGTGTGGTTCAACAGCCGGTTCTACCGGGCGAATTTGTTGTGGGAAAAGGGGACGCTGCGTTTCCGCGATATCCATTTGTTTAATGAAAACTTCCCGTCGACGTATACGCTCAACAAAGCGACCTCCAACGAATGCTCCTTTTTCACCCTTCCTTTTGTGGACGGGTACCTCTGGAGCAGTCCCGATACAATTGCCGGGCTGCGGTTTAAGGCCGTTGTGAATGGGAAGGAAGTGTTGCTCGAAGGGGGCGATCCGGTGGTCAGCGATACTGAGCACGGTCAACTGCATATTGTCTGGCTGTTGAAGACCTTTGATGGGAGGCTGGTGATGGATCTTGATGAACGAAGGATAAGCATTAAGCTGGTGGGGGCGGGGACGGTGAACTGGTTTCTTGATCTCACTGTTGCTGATCGGGCCAGGCTGCCTTTTATGAAGGTCGGACCTCGCCGGATAGATTGTCGGTTCGAGGGGATGGATTATTCGATCCGGGCGATGGAGGGGCAGTTTTTGAAGGGTGAGGGCGGGGCGGGGGTGAGGGTGAGGGCGGAGGGGGAGGGGGTGGTGCTAGATTTGGGGTGAAGTAATCATCATTTATCATTCTACTATACCCTAGATGTTTTATATTTTCACAAATGCCCTAATTTCCTAGATATATGAATTTCCTTAAAGATTTTTTACTGATTGGCGCTCCTCGTTTGGAATTTACTTTTTGTAATTTCCTTACTTGTTATTGTGGTGAGATATTTAAGGTTATCAGAAGCGTCATCAAAAGAAAGGATTTGATTTATATTGGAACTTTTTCTTTGTTTGGAGGAATAGGGTTGAGTATATATATTCTTTCAAATTCCTTCAATGAATCGCATGTATATTAATTAGCACAGTTATATATTGCTGTTGGGACTTGCCTTGTTGCCATACTGGCAATTTGGGCGGATTGGATAAAGCAAGTCTTATTTTCTGCTGGTTTGGAGATCGAACCTATTTTTGAGGCCATTCTTGATAAAATTCTGTTTTGCGATGAGTACGTCTATTAGTAGCATGTAAATCCGTATACTCACCTTGGATGAACGGATGATGATACTCACCCAAAAAAAATGCTTTGAATGGTGATCAATGAACAGACGCGCACTTACAAGGATATTTCATCCTAGTCTTTTACCTTGTCAATCATATTTTCGAGCTTTAATGCTTTGGTTCGCGAGATATGACCTTCCAAGCGAATTCTCTGTAATTGGCTTCAATCCCTCTATCGGAATCGCTGTCAGGATAAAGATGCTTCTTTAACACCTTGACTCTTTATTTTTAAAAGAAGTAAATTCTGTTAACCCTCTGATCTTAAAAATTAAAAATCCTGCTGTCTTTTATTGGGTGTTTAAAAAATAGAAGAAATGATTCGTCAATGATATCAGAATTTAAGATCAGTGTTTTTAAGTCATTCATAGCAACATATTTTGCGGGGAATTGATTTACTGTCATCTTTATTTCCTTTATTATGCTTATTATTAATATATTTTTTTTGAATCTGTCCTTAATTATTTCTTTTATTATAGGAGAAAATTGGAGATACAGAAATATAATTGGAATCAATACAAAAACTGCTACTGAAACTAAATAAGTTATTTTTAATTTTAAAGCAGCTTTGTCAAGCAAGAAAGTTCCTATAAATGCAAAAAAACCGAATAGTAATAAAAGAAATGAAATAAATTTTTTTCTAATATTTGGATTGTTCGGATGATAATCTTCCTCATAATCAGCCAGTAAATCGTCATAATTAGAATATGTAGTTGCTAACTTTTTAATAAATATAATTCGTAAGAGTTTTAATTGAAAAGCTTTTGTATATTCAGGTATTATTATTCCATAGGATTCTTTGACAACTCGCTTATTATATTCACGGCTATTGACTCCCAGAAGTTTCGCTAGAATGAAAATATTTAATGCTGTAATTAACCCATGCATTGATGTAAATATTAAATTCTGCGATGGGACAAGGAAAAATAGTGTTGTGTTCGCAAATATTGTTGAGAATAGGGAAATAATACTTCGCTTTTCTTCAACATTATAAAACATAAACAACGTTGAATAATAGCTAGGATAAAGTTTCTTGATTCGTGTCATTATAAAATGATAATTAATATATATAATTTTGCTAATCTATGTATATTTAAGTCACTCTGGGAAACATTATCAGCTATTAGAAATTTTCTTTTTTATGCAAAAATCAATGAACATTCGTCAGCAAAGGAGCGATTTTATTTTTTCTAAGTATTGACCACACAGCAGTAAGGGCGGTTTCCAATTCTTCAACGGTATTTGCATCCCAGAATACCTCAAATATCTCAGTAATTTTATTTTTTACCTCTGACTTGAAATTAGCCACAGTGTTGATAGATATCCCTTTTAGTACAGCCCATACAAGATAAATATTCATTGCCGTTCGTGTCCCTTTCGCATGGATAATAATATCCAATTGACGGCCTCTTGCAATGTCAGAATTAGTACCATCCTGCAGATAGGTCAGAACCTGTAGCTTGGCAACAAAGTCCATCTCAAAACGTCTGCATGCCTCAATAAAATCTTGTCGTCTACTTTCGTTCTCTAAGATCCGAGTTACATGCGATTTGTTCTTAATTTTAATATTCATCTTTCCATTCCACGCATATATCGTTAATACTTCTTTTAGGCTACTAAGATTGTCGGAAGATTCATGAGTAATACAATCGAAATAGATCAACTGCATCAAAAGTTCCTCATTTACCATCCGGGTATTCCTCTTTCTTAGGTACAGCCATTTGTTTTTCTGGTAAATATTCTTGACCGTCTTGATAATCTCGCCGTCAATATATGCATTCCAAAATTCGAATGAATGCTCTTTTATTGGGAAAGGTTTATAATTAAGTCTTTTATACAGCTCTTCCGGTCTGAAATCTGTATTGTTTTCTTCTCTGATCTCAATAATATCAATATCAAAATTCAAGATCTGATTTTGAAGATCTTCGGATAATTGGCTAAACTTTTTTCCATGCAACTCCTGAATCAATCCCGTTCTTAAGCTCAATGCAAAACGATCCTTCTGGGACTTTTCCATATTTCCCTTTTCATTCATATAGCCTTCACCTATAAAACCAATGATGGCAAGTAATCGCTGTTGCCCGTCTATTACTTCAGACACGCCGTCCTTTCTCACATATACATAAATGGGATGGAGCCTTATTTTCTTTAGAATGCTTTCTATTAGAGAAGAGGCTTTCACCTTGTCTTTTACCTCCTCTCGTTGATAGAGTGGTCGAATATTGAATTTTTGCTTGCTCATTCGATCCACAATATCCAGTATTGTCGTTGTAGTAGGGGTGGATTTTGAAAAATGCTCTTGTTCAAGTTCAGGCATGAAACGATCTTTCATATACTTTTCCATTCTATCCTTATGAGCTATAGTGAACTGATCATTTTTCATATATTTACTAAAATCTACCGGCAATTCATCACGAAGAAAATCGGCTACCTTACCATATCGGATTTTTATATTTCGGGATTGGTCGCTCCGTTCCAATGAAAACAGCTTGTTATTTTTTTGTAGAAAGACAATCAAATGGTCTTTGAACCTTTTATTATTGATTTTATCGGACACTTTCTCCACTTCAACTATTGACAGCATCCAATACAGGCATACGTATAGCTGACCATTTGTTCTACCAATCTCCTTATTTAGTTGCTGCTTAAGTCTTATAAGAAAATCTACCTTATACTTAAAATCATTAAAAATTGCTCTCACCTTTTCATTGCTTTTGTTCTTGTAGGATAGATAGTTATAGTAAATATTTATAATATCGTCTCCCTCGCTAGAAAACCGGCTAATGGGTATTTGGTGCAAAACCAGAAGTTGCCTGATGCCCTGCATTTGTATCTCGATATTTTTCTTTCTATGATCAAATAGCTCTTTTATTTGTTCATGGAAATCTGCATCCTGTTGAAAACGTTTTTTGAAATAGGAATTAATTTCATCCTGCAAAAACTGAGCTTTATAAACTTCTTCCTTTTTCAATGGCGTTATTCCTAAATTATAACGCCTGAAGAGCTCCCGTTTAACTAATTCTGCCGTAGTCGAATCAATTTCCGCCTCATTCCTGACTTCGATAGTTATAACCCGGATCTTCGCACTTTCTATTCTGTCCTGTAAGATCGGACTAAGCTGAGAGTATTTCTTATCTGCCAAGTGCCATAACTTCTCAAGCCCGGATGCCTTTAACACAAGTTCGTCCCGTAAGAAACGATCTATGGTCTCACATCGCTGCCTGCCATCGATCACTTCTTGATTTCCTTGTAGTTCAAATATTACTATGGGCGAAAATTCTGCATGAAGCAATATTGTCTCTATAAAGTAGGTGCCTTTGAACGGTGGCCAGACGTATTCCCTTTGATAAGGAGGCTTATAATTAATTTTGACTCCTTCCCCCTTATTTGTCAGGAATAAAGACCGAATTGATTTGAGGCTGTTTGTAAGGACGATGTTTTTGAATGCATCGTTTAAAGCAATATATTTCATATTCAAGTATTGTTAATTAGAACTAGCTAAAAAAGCGAGAGTTTCTAACCGATAATTTTTGAACCTTCAAATTTCATAGTGAAAGCAGAAAATGTGAATTCAGCGATGAAAGGATACAAAACTAAATAAAAAAAGTTTTGCGCAAGGCGTCACCCTGTAGGCTCTAGTCCATCAATGTTTATAAAATGATTTAAAAATACTTTTATCCAGCGAAGAGAATGGTCCGTCAATTGAGAATCTGATTTAGTCCTAGCGGAATTTCATTTTGATCTTTTAAAAATGTTAATAAATTAAAAGTAAAATGCATTCGCTTTTTTGCAAACAGTGGAAGATGTCTTCGATCTTAACGAATTACCTAAGAGATCCCATCCGGCTAGCGCCGGACGGTATTTTTCGTCCGTCCGCTTTGACGAGCGAATCAAAACTTCGATGGAGCGTCGTCCCTTGCTCCATCTCGTTCATAATGTTCGTTTCGCTTCTTTATCCGCCTGAATGCAAAAACCCCGCATTTCATGCGGGGCCTTCGTTGCCCGACCTGGATTCGAACCAGTGTTGATAATCAATATGATATAAGACAAGTGTAACGAAAACTCTAGAGGTGCTTTTGGTCAGAACTGCATCTTGCAGGTCATCTATTTCGTATAGAAAAATAATTGTAATTTGCGAGAAATGTATACGTTAGACACCATACTGGAAAAATTGCGGCGGCACAAGCCGGCACTTCAACAGAAATATCCCCTTTCCCAGTTGGGGGTGTTTGGCTCTTACGCACGTGGTGAAGCCACAGAGAATAGTGATATCGATATTGCAGTAGAGCTAAATGGTCCAATGGGGCTGAATTTTGTAGCCATGGCAGATGAAATTGAGGATTTATTTGGGATTAAAGTCGACGTTGTACCAAAGCGTTCTATTAAGCCTGCTTATCTTCCCTTCGTAGAAAAAGACATATTGTATGTCTAAACGTGTTCCCTCTATTGTCATAAATGACATTTTATCTTGCATTGATCACGTAACGACTTATATAACCAATCTTTCCTTTGACGATTTTGCATCCAACTTTATGGTTATCGAGGCATGCCTCTATAACATTCAAATTATTGGCGAGGCCGTTGCTCAACTTCCAGACGATATCAAAAATAATAACCCAAATATTCCCTGGGCCTTGATAAAGGGGATGCGCAATAGGCTAATCCACGAATATTTTGGGACCGATCTCCCTGTAGTTTGGAATGTGATTAAAAATGATCTTCCAACTTTCAAATCGGATCTGCAATCTATTCATAAAAGCCTGGTAGAGGCAGGAAAATAAAGATGCCTGTTTCTATGAGGGCTAGCTGCCCGGCGAGGATTAGCTCCGGCCGCTACCGCAGCCTCCATGATCCTTACCGCTTTGCATTACCCAAGAGACCCCATCCGGCTAACGCCGGACGGTATTTTTTGGCCCTTCCTCTATTGCGAGCCAACTCGCACCGCTACCGGACAAAAAAATACCCGCAGCTATTGCTGCGGGTCTCTTGTTGCCCGACGAGGATTCGAACCTCGACAAACTGAACCAAAATCAGTTGTACTGCCATTATACTATCGGGCAATCCATGACCTTCGGATCACTCCGAAGGGACTGCAAAAATAAGGTGTAGGGGAGGATGTTCCAAATGATTTTGGCCTGCTGAAGCGGCTTTAAACAGGCTGCCCTACCAAAACGCTAAGGTTTTTGCCCGACGAGGGTTCAAACCTCACAAGCTGAACCATCCTATCACGGTTTCAGGGACGGCACCGCATTTGACATACCGTCCGCCGCGCGCAACCACCCTCAAGCCAAATATTTAAACACCAGCGCTATGATCGCGTAGATCAGCGTCGCGGCGAAAATGCCTTTGGCGGTGTTGTCCCGGTGGGAATTGATGTAAATGGTAAATAAGGCGATATTCAGCACCAGACAGGGAACCGAGACGGCCGTGACCTGTCCCTTGTTGGTGGCGATGAAATTGAGAAATTCTCCCATCGAGAAGGTGGGATAGAATTTGACGAAATAGTAGATGACCAGGCTCACGATCGGGGCCACAAGACCCAATATTATTCCAAGCCGGAGATTGTCTTTTTTGAAGATCACAATTTCCACGTTTTTTCGAGTTTGCCCTTAAGAACGTAATTCGTCATATCAAATTGTACCGGCACGACACTTACATAATTGTTCTCCAATGCCCATACATCCGTATCCCTCCCCTTATCGAAATTCACGAATTTGCCCGTCAGCCAGTAATATTTTTTTCCGGTCGGATCGTTCCGCTCCAGAAAATCTTCCTCGTATTTGGCATAAGCCTGCCGGCAGATCTTCATCCCCTTGATGAGGGCATCGGGCAGGGCAGGGAAATTTACGTTGAGTATCAAGTGTTTATCAAGGGTGCCCTTCAGAAGGTTCCCGACGATGATCCGGACATATTTGCGGGCGGCGCTGAAATCGGCTTCCACGCTATAATCCAGGAGGGAAAAGCCTACCGATGGGATGCTTTCAATGGCTGCCTCTACAGCCGCCGACATGGTGCCGGAATAGATCACGTTGATGGAATGGTTGGCCCCATGGTTAATCCCGCTCAGGCAGAGATCCGGCTTGCGGTGCAGGATCTTATCCACGGCCAGCTTTACGCAATCCACGGGGGTCCCCGAACACTGCCAGGCTTCGACCCCGTCGAACAGCTGGACCTGGTGCAGCCTCAGCGGATTGCCGATCGTAATGGCATGGCCCATGCCCGACTGGGGCTTGTCCGGGGCGACGACTACCACCTTCCCCATATCCTTGACCGCCTCCACCAGGTTGCGGATCCCCGGGGCGCTGACGCCATCGTCATTGGTGACGAGGATCACCGGGACATTCTTCCCGCCGGGCTTCAGCCGGGCTGCGGGTACTTTTTTTGGGGATTTCTCCGCCTTGCCGGCCGCACTGGCCACGCCTGCCGTACTAAGATCGGTCTTGAAGGTCAGATTTACCGTATCCGTCTCGCTTATTGCGCCTGTCTTGCTTGCTTTGCCGGTAGCGGCTCCTCCGCGCTTTACACGGCCGCCGGCCTTACCGGCCTTGCTCTCGTTAGTATTTTTTTTCTTTGCCATAGGTTAAGGAAGCAAAAGTCTGCATTATTTCGGACTTTGAACAAGATAAAGCCATTATAACGGGCATTTTACAGCATCCGGCAGCAATCCACACCCGGTACAGTTTTTTCCACAGGTAAATGGGTTTTTGAAGTGTTTACGCTACCTTTGCAGCCGTTTAAAAGGAAAACTTTTTTTCATGGCAGGACAACTCAAAGAGGTTCGCAACCGGATCAAGTCGATTCAGAATACCCAACAGATCACCAAGGCCATGAAAATGGTCAGTGCGGCCAAGTTACGCCGCGCCCAGGACGCCATCGTCCAGATGCGGCCTTACGCCAAAAAGCTGCAGGAACTGCTCAGCAATATCGTCAGCAATTCCGAAGGGGAAATGGGGATGAACCTGGCCGCAGAAAGACCCGTGGAGAAAGTCCTGTTTATCGTCGTCACCAGCGACAGGGGTCTGGCCGGAGCCTACAACGCCAACATCATCAAGCTGGCCAAGCTCACGATCAATGAAAAATATGCCGCTCAGGCCGCCAAAGGCAACGTGACGATCTGGAGCATCGGCAAGAAAGGCTATGAGAATTTTGTCAAAAGCAGCTTCAAGGTCAACGAAGCCTACAAAGATATTTTCCTCAACCTGAAATTCGAGACCGTCCAGGCCTGTGCCCAGGCCGCCGTCAAGGCGTTCGAGAATAAGGAATTCGATCTCGTGGAACTGGTCTACAGTGAATTTAAGAATGCGGCGACCCAGCGTTTTGTCGTCGAACGTTTTCTCCCGATCCCGAAAGTAGAAAAGAAGGCAGGGGCCAGCAACAGCGACTTTATCTTCGAGCCGGACCAGGAAACCCTTATCGCCGAGCTGATGCCCAAGATCCTGAACACACAATTGTTCAAAGCCGTCCTCGACGCCAGCGCTTCCGAGCATGGCGCCCGTATGACCGCCATGGACAAGGCCAGTGAAAATGCCAATGAGATCCTGAAGTCCCTGCGTATTTCGTACAACCGCGCCCGTCAGGCTGCCATTACTACCGAATTAACGGAGATCGTCAGCGGGGCCGCGGCCTTGCAAGGATAAGCGAACGGAGCGAAGGTTACGAACGAGCCCTTACCCGTGACAAAGACGAAGTTCAGAACGTAGCAAAGTTCAGGGAAGCGTAGCGAAGGGTTCAAATAAATTACATAACATGGAAATCGGAACGATAATCCCTCACATAGAAGCGTTGATCTTTGCCAGCGACAAACCGCTGACGTCGATGGAGCTGACCGAGTTGATCAATAACGCCTTCGGCTTTATGGAGGAGAAACTGACACTCGAACAGATCCAGACCGCGCTGGACGGGATCATGGAAAAATATGCTTCCGAATTCTATCCCTTCGAGGTAAAGCAAAGCGGCGGGGGCTGGCAGTTCCTCACCAAAAAAGATTATCATAAGACGATTGCCCAGATCAATGGGGATAAATTCCTGAAACGTCTCTCCTCGGCCGCGCTCGAGACCCTGGCCATCATCGCCTACAAACAGCCGATCACCAAAGGCGAGATCGAATCCATCAGAGGGGTGAGCAGCGATTATTCCATACAGAAACTATTGGAAAAAGAATTGATCGTCATCATCGGCCGCAACGAGGACATGCCCGGCAAACCGCTGATCTATTCCACCTCCAAAACGTTCATGGATTATTTCGGCATCAACACTGCCGCCGATCTGCCAAGGCTGAAAGAGATCTTCTCGGAGACGATCATTGAGCCTACGATCATTACCCATAGACTCAGCGAGACGCTCCCTGCCGAAGAGGAAGTTGCCCCACCGGACGAACCGGAACTGACTCTGATCGTCAGCGAAGATGGGGAACTGCTCGTAAACAAGGATACGGACCTGCTGGACGAGGGATCAAAGTCGGATGATACCGACGGGCAGGAAGATGACGCCGGGGAAAAGGATGTCACGGGAGAAGACGAGTCCGCAAACGATGCTGAGCCCGGTGACGACCATAAGACAGGTCACAAGCGCGGCGAGGACAAACCCTCCGACGAAGACCCCGATAACAAATCACAACCTTAAATACTTATCCGCTCCCCGGCGGACCTCGCGGCTTATGGCACAACAATTATCCCCCGATCACCTGACCCGTTTAGCCCATGAATTTGGAACGCCGCTGTATGTCTATCACGCCGAAAAAATAAAACAGCAGTACGCCAAGCTCACTACCGCCTTCCGCAACAGCAACACCGTTTTCTTTTATGCCTGTAAGGCGCTGACCAATATCAACATCCTGAAATATATCTGCTCGCTGGGCGCCAATGTCGACTGCAGCTCCATCAACGAAGCAAAACTGGCCCTTCATGCTGGCTTCCCTCCCTCAAGGGTTCTGTACACCTCCAACGGCATTGCCTTCGACGAGATCGAAGAAGCGCGTAATCTTGGTCTCATCATCAACATCGACAGCCTGTCCAACCTCGAAAAATTTGGAAAGAAATATGGGCACAGCTATCCCGTCGGCATCCGTCTGCGCCCCAATATCATGGCGGGCGGCAACCTTAAGATCTCTACTGGCCACGATAAAAGCAAATTCGGGATCCCCGTCGATCAGATTGAAAAAATACTCTCGATCGTTGACCAATATACCATCCATATCAGCGACCTGCATATCCACACCGGCAGCGAAATAACGGATGTGGCCGTCTTTGTAAAAGGCATCGAGGTGCTGTTCGATATCGTTCCCCGGTTTGCCGAGCTGGAATTTATCGATCTGGGCGGCGGATTCAAAGTGCCGTATAAGGACGGGGATGTGGAGACGGATATGGAAGCCCTCGCTCAGAAGATCGAAGCGGCATTCGCCAGCCACCCCAACCCCGGCGGCAGACCGCTGCAGGTGTGGTTCGAACCGGGAAAATTCCTCGTAAGCGAGAGCGGCTTTTTTATAACCAAAGTGAATGTGATAAAGGAGACGTCTGCGGCTACCTTTGTCAGTGTCGACAGCGGATTCAACCACCTCATACGGCCCATGTTCTACGATGCCTATCACCGCATTGAAAATATCAGCAACCCCGATGGCGCCTCCAAACGATATTCCGTTGTCGGAAATATCTGCGAGACGGATACCTTTGCCTGGGACCGCACCATCAACGAAGTCCGCGAAGGCGACTATCTCGTATTCCACAACGCGGGGGCCTATGGATTCGAGATGTCCTCCAATTTCAATTCCCGCTTCAAGCCCGCCGAAGTCCTCGTAAAGGATGGCGAGGCTCATCTCATCCGCAAAAGAGATGTGTTCGATGACCTGCTGAAAAATCAGATCCAGGTGCTGTAGGGGGGTAAAAATTACTACATTTAGGGGAATCAAATTTCATAGCTATGCCTATCCGTATGGAGGATGACCCCCAGGATCCGCAGGACAGTGGCGAAGGTGGCGGTGGCCCTTTCGGTGGGCGCGGAGGAGGTGGCGGCGGCGGGATCATCCAGCTGATCTTATTGTTGTTGGGCATTTTCCGCGGCCGCGGTCTCATCTTCGTACTGATCCTGCTGGCGGGCGGTTATTTCTTCTTCGGTCGTGGCGCCTGCAACGGCGCAAGTCTTCAGCAGGAGGCCGGCAAACTCTTTACGGGTGGTTTCCTCGACCCCAAACAGTTCGAGAAGGCAAAGATCTATGAATCCCTCTCGGATGACTCGACCAGGAACCCGCTACCCGAATCTTTCAACCTGCAGAAATTTGCCCCCGCGGTCGGTGACCAGGGCCATCAGGGCAGTTGTGTGGCCTGGAGCAGCGCCTATGGCGCAAGGACGATTGCCGAAGCGATCCGTACCGGCGAGAATCCAAACAGCCTGCGGTTTAGTCCCGCCTTCCTCTATAACCAGATCGGTCTCGAAAACTGTGACGGCTCCTATATCGAAAAGGCCATGGAATTCATGACCCAGGACGGCGCCGTGGCGTATGATAAGTTCCCCTACAGCGATCAGGACTGCACTAAACAGCCCGACCAGCAGCTCCTCGCTGAAGCCAGACAAAACCGCATGCGCGGCTTCAACCGGCTGACCCCCGGCGACCGGAACAATGCCATCGACCTGCACGCCATCAAAGAACACCTTTCCCAGGGCGCTCCGGTAGTGATCGGCATGATGGTCGGCGGCAGCTATATGCAATCCATGATGGGTCAGGACCTGTGGGTGCCCACTGCCGAGGACCGGAGCATGATGGGCTTTGGCGGCCATGCCCAGTGCGTGGTGGGATACGATGATAAAAAATACGGCGGGGCTTTTCTGATCATGAACAGCTGGGGTCCTTCCTGGGGCAATAATGGATTTGCCTGGGTACGGTATGGCGACTTCCGCAACTTTGTACGCGAAGCCTATGGGCTGGAACCGATGACAAAGACCGGCACCGCTGCCGCCGCACCTTTCTCCTGCGAGATCGGGCTGGTGAGCATCACCTACGATGGTAATAAAACGGTCCCCGGAGATTATATTCCGCTCCGGACGGCCGGTGGGAATGTCTTTGAGACCAGCGCTCCCGTAAAGAAACGGTCGAGGTTTAAAATGGAGGTAAAGAATACCACGGAATGTTATATCTATATCTTTGGCAAAGAGACAGATGGCAGTAGCTATACACTCTTTCCTTATCCGAACCCGGACGACAAGACAAAAACAAAATATTCTCCTTTCTGCGGGATCTCGGGCTATCGCCTCTTTCCAAAGAATAAAAGCATGTCCCCGGACAGCATCGGCACGAGGGACCAGATGGCGGTCGTCGTCAGCAAGGAGCCGCTGGACTGGTATGACATCAACAGACAGGTCAGCCAGAACCCGGGCCAGGAGTTTGCTTCCCGGCTGAATGCCGCGCTGGGCGACCGGCTGATCCATAACCCACATTTTCAGGCCACTTCAAAAGGTAATATGCAGTTCACCGCGGAGGGAGACAGCAAGAGCGTGGTGGCCACGATCGTAAATATCGACAAGCAATAAACTTTATCCGATGAGCGAACAAACAGGGACAGAAAAGCCAGGTGAACATCCGGCAGCAGTATTGCCGGAAAATGCCCTATCGGCACCAGGTGGACAACCGGCGGTAGATCGTGCGGTGCATGCCACGCAATTTATCCGGCTGATGACACACCGGTTGAAATTCCGGTTCTATCTTTTCGCGAGGATTCCCAGCGCCTTCTTTTCGGGTCTCCGTATCCGGGAGATGAACGAAAGCCTGTGCCGGGTCAGCATTCCCTATAAATGGTTTTCGCAGAACCCGTTCCGCTCCACCTACTTTGCCTGTCTGAGCATGGCCGCGGAAATGAGCACGGGCGCGCTGGCCATGGCGCATGTCTACAAACACGTTCCAGCCATATCCATGCTGGTCATAAAAGTGGAATCTACTTATTATAAAAAAGCGGTCGGGCTGACCACCTTTACATGTACCGACGGCCCTGCATTCAAGGAAATCATCGCCAGAGCGGTTGCTACCGGTGAAGGACAATCCTTTATCGCGCATTCGGTCGGCGTCAACCCACAGGGGGAGAAGGTGGCCGATTTTCTCATTACCTGGTCATTTAAAGCCAAACAAAAAATATGAAAATTGCTTTCCACGGGGCAGCCCGGGTGGTAACAGGTTCCAAACACCTGCTGACCCTGAAGAATGGTAAGAAATACCTGCTCGACTGCGGCATGTTCCAGGGATTGGGACAACAGACGGATGAACTCAACCGCAACTGGGGATTTACTCCTTCCGAGGTGTCCAACCTTATCCTCTCACACGCGCATATCGACCACAGCGGCCTCATACCCAAGCTGGTAAAGGACGGATTTGCCGGCAGGATCTTCTGCACTCCCGCTACCCAGGAGCTGACCGCCGTACTCCTCGAAGATTCCGCCGGCATCCAGCAGGACGATGTAAAATACACGAATAAAAAAAGAAGGGCGGAAGGACTGCCCCCCATCGAGCCCATGTATAATGACGATGATGCGGCCCACGCCCTCAAATTATTCGTATCGGTGGAATATGATACCTGGCATACCATCGATGAAAACGTTCAGGTGATGTACACGGATGCGGGTCATATCATCGGCAGCGCGGCGGTGCACCTCATCATAAAAGAAGACGGTAAAGAGACCCGGCTGACCTTCAGCGGAGACGTGGGTCGCTATAAGGACATGATCTTAAAATCACCGGCCATATTCCCGCAGGCCGATTATATCCTGATCGAATCGACCTATGGCAACAGCCTGCATGATCCCGACACTGCTACACCCGGCCTCCTGTTGCAATGGATCGAAAAGACCTGCTTGCAGAAAAAAGGCAAGCTCATCATCCCTGCCTTCAGTGTTGGCCGGACCCAGGAGATCCTCTTTACGCTGAATCAATTGGAGGTGGAGGGCCGTCTGCCCGCGCTGGATTACTTCGTGGACAGCCCGCTGAGCATAACGGCGACGGAGATCGTCAAAAAATATCCGCAATACTTTAACCAGACGATCCGGAAGATATTGGAGACGGACAACGATCCCTTCGCCTTTAAAGGGTTGAAGTATATCCAGTCCGTGGAAGAATCCAAACAACTGAATTATCGCAACGAACCCTGTGTCATCATCTCCGCCAGCGGCATGGCGGATGCCGGAAGGGTCAAGCACCATATCAGCAACAATATCGAGAACAGCCGCAACACCGTCCTGCTCGTCGGCTACTGCGAACCCCGTTCCCTCGGCGGCCGGCTGATGGGCGGCGCTAAAGAAGTGCATATCTACGGGGTGCTTCATGAAGTCCACGCCGAGATCGGCAGCATCCGCAGCATGAGCGCTCACGGCGATTATGAGGACCTCAGCCAGTTCCTCGCCTGCCAGGACCCTCGCCTCGTAAAAAAACTGTTCATCGTGCATGGAGAATATGATGTACAGCAGGCTTTCAAAGAGCGGCTTCTCAAAAAGGGCTTCGCCGATATCGAGATCCCGGAACTGCACTACGAGATCGGACTTGGATAATTTTTTATTTTAAAAAATTATCCATCTGAGAATACATCCAGTCCGGTTCATCGAACATGATAAAATGTTTGGACAGGTCGTTGATGTCGATGGTCAGCAGCCCGGGGCCAAGCAGCTTGTACTGGCCCTGTAAATTTGTCTTCACGCTCTCAGCCGAGGCGCCATATTGTTTGTACGCAGACCAGTCCGCGAGGGCCAGTACCCGGCTGTGGATCTTGCCCACCATCGGACGAAGGTCCTGACTGAACAGCTCGTACATGATTTCACCCTGTGTGGCAGGGTCCGACCTGACCGCCATTTCGATCACGGGGGCCATCCTTGCCGTGTCGCGGATCATCGTGGCCAGCGTGTATTGCTGGTATTGCTTTATCTGCGCTGGCGTCTGGACGACCATGGCCTTTTTGATCATCAGCCCGATCTTGCCTGCACTGTCCACCGTGACATCGGGCGACATGGCGAGCGCGGGCAGGAAGGGTGCGGAGCTGACGATGACGAGGTCTCCCGCCAGTTCAGGGTGATAGACGCCAAAGGCCAGCGCCATATAACCTCCAAGGCTATGTCCTACGATCACCGGCTTTTCCAGCTTCTCCTGACGGATATAAGCGGCCAGCTCATGCACCAGTTCAATGAGGATCGAATCGGCCCTGATGGGTGGCTGTCCGGCAAAACCAGGCAGGGTGAGGGTATAACAGGTATAATGCTGGGAAAAATGCTTTACGGCATCCTTCCAGACGTCGCCGGAGCAATACAGCCCCGGAATAAAGATCATCGGCCGGCCATGCCCCTCTTTCTGAACGGCAAAGCTGGGCTTGCCGGCGACATGGGTATTCACGCGGGTGGCTGTCAGGGACTGGGCATGAAGCTGGGTACGGCCTCCCAGCAGGAGGCTCAGCGCAATGATCGCGACGGCGCGTATCGGAGAGATGCTAAAAAGACTGTTCATATAAGTTGGTTTTAAAAGTGATGAAGTGTAAATGTTGAGTAATGCGACCGATGATGAATGCGATCATTTCTTCACAAATTGAGCCTTTACGGCCCTGATCTGGAAATCAACTTGACGTAATAGCCTGTTTTGAGGATAAGATCCCTTCTTTGCCCCGGAACCATCCGTGGAGCAGGGGCCAGAGCGGGAATGAGGCCAGAATAGCAGGATATCGCTAAAACCTGTCTTTTGATCCCGGATACCGGTCCTTTCATTGATTATTATTGCGCGTCCGGCCTATAAAAAATAACTTGCCTTCAAACAAGCCGGTCAATGAAATTTTTTTCCCGCTATAAGCTGCATATCGTTTTCTGGATAGTCTATTTTATCTTCTGGACCGTCTTTCCCGTTATCGGTTACCATACTCCTTTGCTGCGTTCCTTTCTGTCGGCGATCATCTGGTCCATCGGTCAGGGGGTGCTGGCCTACAGTTGTATCTACTGGCTGATCCCCCGCTATTTCAATAGCCGGCGCTATATTGTTTTTACCATGCTGGTGCTGGCAGGCCTGCTGCTGTCCGCCCTGTTTATCCTCGGCGCTGCGGCCGGCTTGTACAAGCTTTTCAAGGCGGAATTTGGGTATACGCTGAGGGCGGAGTTCCTGTATATCCTGCTTGGAAATTTTTATACCCTGTTCATCTTCGTCGCCATCAAGTCGATCCGGGATAAGATCAAGGGGGACAAAAGGACCCAACTGCTGGAAAAGGAAAAAACGGAAAATGAATTGCAATTCCTCAAATCCCAGATGAACCCCCATTTCCTGTTCAACGCGATCAACAGCATCTATGTGCTCATCCGGAAGGATCCCGAATTTGCCGCGGTGACGCTCGTCAAATTTGCCGACATGCTCCGCTACCAGTTGTATGAATGCAATGCGGATGAGATCCCGATCGAAAAAGAGATCGTTTATCTCGATAATTATATCGAGCTGGAAAAGCTCCGCAAGGGCAATGCGGTCGATATCCGGTATAACGTAAGTGGAAATACCTGCAATTTCCACCTGGCGCCCCTGCTGATCATTCCCTTTGTCGAAAATGCCTTTAAATATGTATCTTCTGATGCCGGTAGCCGCAATTTCGTCCGGGTGGACCTTGATTTTCAGGACGATCTTTTCGAGTTGAAAGTGGAAAATACGATGGATGACGACATCCCCATCCCAAAGGACAAGTCCTGGGGCGGCATCGGGCTGGAAAATGTAAAAAGGCGGTTGGAGCTGATCTATAAAAGCCGGCATGCCCTGTGTATCAGCACGACCGATAACGTATATTCGGTATTGCTTACAATAAAGATAAAATGAACATACGCTGTATAATCGTGGATGATGAACCGCTGGCCCGTGAGGGCATGGAGCTGCTGCTGAAAGAAGCGGGCTTCCTCGAGCTGAAGGCCTCCTGCAGCAATGCCATGGAGGCTAATAAGGTTTTGACACAGGAAGAGATAGACCTGATCTTTCTCGATATACAGATGCCGAAGATCAGGGGGATCGATTTCCTCCGGAGCCTCTCCAATCCGCCACTGGTGATCATTACCACGGCCTATCCTCATTTTGCGCTGGAAGGGTTCGAACTGAACGTGCTCGATTATCTGGTGAAACCCATTACCCCCGACCGGTTCCTCCGGTCGGTGAACCGTGCCCGGGAAGTATTGGAATACAAACAGCCCGCCGCCGGCGCCCCAGGCGAGGACTATTTCTTTATCAAATGCAATAACGGGTATGAAAAGATCTTTTACCCCGAGATCCTCTTCGTAGAGGCCAATCAGAACTATAGCACGATCCATACGACCCGGGCAAAATTCATGACCCTCACGGCCATGCGGGTGCTGGAAGAACAATTGCCCGCCGGTAAATTCCTGCGGATCCAGAAATCGTATATTGTGTCCATAGAAAAAATACAATCTTTGTCCGGGAATGAGATCACGATCGACAAACACAAGATCCCGGTCAGCAAGAACTATAAGGACGAGCTGATGAAGATCATCGATCGTAAGCTCATTAAGAAATAGATTCTGATAACGCTATAATACACGCTTATGCATCGCCCCTTTCCTGTCTTTGCTATGACCTTTATCCTTTTTGTAAATGCCCTGACCCCTGCCAACGCCCAGCCCCCCGCCCAATCCGCATCTTCATCGCCATCCTCGATGTCCGCCCAGGCCGCTCCGCAGCCCCTGCCCTCCATTGCCGACAAGACAAAGGGCATGAAGCCATACATCGGGTTCTTTAATTTCTGGTGGGAGGAGAGGACGGGAAAGATCTGGCTGGAGATCGATAAACTGGACACGGAGATCCTTTACCAGGCATCCCTGCCGGCCGGTCTGGGGTCCAACGACATCGGTCTCGACCGGGGATTGCTGGGGCCAGGCGCCATCGTAAAATTCTCCCATATCGGCAATAAGGTCCTCATGATCCAGCCTAATTTTGCGTACCGCGCGATCACGGATAATGCCGCGGAGAAAAGAGCGGTGGAGCAATCCTTTGCCCAGTCCACCCTCTGGGGTTTTGTGGTCGAGGCGCAGAGCGGTCAGGCCGTGCTGGTAGACGCCACTCCCTTCCTGCTGAACGATGTGATGCAGATCGCCGCAAGGTTGAGAAGCTCTAAACAAGGCAACTATTTCATCGATAATTCACGCAGCGCCGTCTATCTGGCGGCAACAAAGGACTTCCCGATGAATACCGAGTTGGAGAGCACGGTGAGCTTTGTCAGCACGGAAGGACGACAAGGTGAGTTTGTAACATCAGTCGCCCCTTCGGCTGGCGCCATTACCCTTCGCATCCATCATTCCTTTGTACAGCTGCCGGATAATAAATATAAACCCAGACTCTTCGACGCCCGGTCGGGATTCAATGCCATGTCCTATTTCGATTATAGCACACCGGTATCCGAGCCCATTCAGAAATACTTTATCGAACGCCACCGGCTGGAGAAAAAAGATCCTTCGGCGGCGGTGAGCGAGGCCGTCCATCCCATCGTTTATTACCTCGACAACGGCACTCCCGAGCCGATCCGCAGCGCCCTGCTGGAAGGCGCACGCTGGTGGGGCCAGGCCTTCGAGGCGGCGGGATATAAGAATGCCTTTCAGGTGGAGATCCTTCCGGACTCGGCCGACCCGATGGACCTGCGGTACAATATGATCAACTGGGTTCACCGTTCGACCCGGGGATGGTCCTATGGATATTCGGTCACAGATCCCCGTACGGGTGAGATCATAAAAGGCAATGTCACGCTGGGCTCGCTGCGGGTACGACAGGACTATCTGATCGCACAGGGCTTGCTGGCCCCATTCGGGAATGGACAGGTTCCCGCGGATAACCCCATGCTGCGGATGGCGCTGCAACGCCTGAAACATCTGGCGGCGCATGAGGTCGGGCATACCCTTGGGCTGATGCATAATTATATTGCCAGCGCACAGGGCAGGACCAGCGTCATGGACTACCCTCATCCGCTGCTAAGCCTCGACGGCAAAGGGAATATCGATCTTTCCAATGCCTACACCCATGAGATCGGAGAATGGGATAAGGTGAGCATTAGCTATGGGTATAAAGAATTCGCACCGGGTACGGATGAGCAACAGGCCCTTGGCCAGATCCTGACGGACGCGGCGAAAAGAGGCCTGAGCTTTATTTCCGACAGGGATGCGCGGGACCCGGGCGGTCTGCACCCCAATGCGCATCTCTGGGATAACGGCAAAGACCCGGTCACCGGTCTGCGGGAGCTTATGAAGGTGAGGACAAAGGCCCTCTCGCAGTTCGGGGAGAACAATATCCGCACCGGAACGCCCATGGCCATGCTGGAAGATGTCCTGGTGCCGGTCTATCTGATGCACCGCTATCAGTTGGAAGCCGTCAGCAAGGAAGTGGGCGGACAGTATTATTCCTATGCGCTGCGGGGCGACGGACAAACGGTCACGCGTCCGGTAAGCCGGGTGGAGCAGCTCACGGCATTAAGGGCTATGGAGGATTGCATGGACCCCGGCTTTCTCGCGCTGCCGGATACCATTAGCCGGCTGATCCCGCCACGCCCTGCCGGTTATGAGTACACGCCGGAGCTTTTTGCTCATCGCACGGGTCTTGGCTTCGACCCGCTCGGTGCGGCGGAGACGGCGGCGGATATCCCCCTGTCTTTTTTGTTCAATACGGACAGGCTCAACCGGATGGCGCAATATCATGTAGAGAATGGCGGACTGGGGATAGGAGAAATGCTCCAGGACCTGCTCAACAGGACCTGGGCTGCACCGCGTCTGCAAGGTCTGCCGGAGCTTATCCGGGAACAGAACGGGCAGTTGCTGCTCACATGGATGCTGGCCGTTTACAACGATGAGAAAGCATCGTTTGCGACCAGAGCGCAGATCCTGTACAAGCTGAACTGGCTGAGAAACCATATCACTCCTCCGCAACCGAATGACAAAGATGGAAGCTATGCTGCAAATCTTTTACTGGGGCTTGAACGATTAAAGGACCCGGCGAAGGTGAAAGACAGACCGGTGTTCAGCCATATCACGATACCACCGGGATCGCCTATCGGCAGCGACGAATGGGAGGAGTAAACACGCGCATGAGCCCTTGGCGGCGTGACTGCGGCTACGATCCGGCGTTGTGGATGTAGTGCCTTAGAACATCATGCTCAGCGTCTCGTCTTTTTTGCGGAAGCGGAAGGAGTCGAAGATATTAAGCCCTCCCAGCAGCAGCCCGAATGTTCCGAGAAGAATGGTTATTCCTTCTGAAGTGGCAAAAGGATTGTTGATGATCAGCAGCCCGAAGATGGCGGAAATGATCCCCACCAGAAAAATGACGATCCATCCGCGGACGGTCTTCTTAAGGGACAGGGATGCGATGATCTTCAGGATGCCGATGCAAAGGATCCAGGGGCCGATCAGAAAAGGGAATACGATAAAGGAAAGCAGCGGGTTAAAGACCAGCAGGATGCCAAAGGCAAAATCCACGGCGCTTTCCGCGAGGATCCAGTTCCTTTCTTTTACCGCGCAGCTTTTGTTGGTGGAGCAGACGAGCATCAGGAAGAGGCCGTTGAATAAAAGCCCGAAACCTGCGAATTTGACCAGTTTCAGATAGGCATGCAGAGGCGCGAGAAAAGCATATACCCCGATGGCCACCAGGATCGACCCCGCCATGATCAGCAACCACCAGATCTTACTTCCTTTCATAATGTGCGCATTTGGATGAACGGTCCCGGAGCTTTGCATAACGGACCCTGAATACCCTGTAAATGTATATCTTTATGGCATTGTACAACATAAAAAACCATACCATTGGAAAAAGCGACAAAAGCGCTGCTGATCGTGGGGATGATCGGCCTTGTATCATGCGGTCTGGTCTCCTGCGGCGACGATAAAAAAGAGGATGTCACGGATACGGTGAACCGGGCGGGCGCGGTGGAGACTGCCGTCACCGTCCAGCATGCGGACAGCACCCATGATGTGCTGCTGACTACGCATAAGGTATGGACCGATTACAAAGAATACAAGACCATCGTCTACCGGGATACGATCCCCGCCCTGGGGATCGAGCACGCCACCGCCGAAAATTCGGATGGCGATACCCAGAAGGTGAACGTGAAAAAGGATTATGAGATCTTTATTACTGTGAAATGAAGCGAACAAAAAAGACCAGACATATCCAGCTTATGCTGATCACGGCGGCGCTGGCCA
The DNA here is from genome assembly GCA_035317125.1 of Puia sp. GTDB lineage: Bacteria > Bacteroidota > Bacteroidia > Chitinophagales > Chitinophagaceae > Puia. The sequence continues at coordinate 7,413 of DATHHO010000114.1, read as the reverse complement.
GCTGTCATCAGCCCAATAAGGAATGGCAGAACGGGAACAGGACCTATGTCCGCAGCGACAGCACGGCGCCCTATTCCCGCGCGTATTATCCACATCCCGGCTCCCTGCTGCTGTGGTACTATGCGTTCCGCCCCTATGGCAACTATTACAATGGCTATTACCGGAGGGCCGGTTATTATTCGGACGCCATTCGCCCCAGCAGCAATATCGGAAGCAATGGATTCAAGAGCAGCGTCGTAAGAGGCGGGTTTGGAAGGGGAGGGTTTTCGGTGTCTTCTTAGCAACGCCGGCCAACGAGTTGGAGCCACAGCATTCTGGGATCTTTGATTTACAAAAAAATTTCAGCATGCAAAGAATTATAACGAGCCCGAGAAATAACTGGCAGAAGGCCGTAGAGAATCTGGGCTTCGGCTTTCATACCACGAATGTTCCCTACTGGGACGAGAGCGCCTACTACCAGTTCGGAATGGATGAGGTCCTTTTTATAGAAAAGGCCACCGCTGAGCTATGGGACCTCTGTCTTGGCGCGGTGCAGCATGTCATGGACAACGATCTGTACGGGAAATTCGGTATCCCTCAGGAGTTTATCCCCTATATCGAAAGGACTTGGACGGAAGATCATCCCGCGATCTACGGACGGTTTGACCTCTGCTATAAGAACGGACAACTAAAGCTCCTCGAATTCAACGCCGACACACCGACGAGCCTGTATGAAGCCGGTATCATCCAGTGGTTCTGGCTGCAGGATTTCGATAAGGGCAAAGACCAGTTCAACAGCATCCATGAGAAGCTGATCGGGTACTGGAAATACCTGAAGAATTATCTCTATCCCGGCATGCTGCATTTCACCTGTCTCAAAGGCACCCTCGAAGACCTGACCAATACCGAGTATATGCGCGATTGCGCCATACAGGGCGGTCTGGAGACCAAACTGATCTTCACGGACGATATCGGCTGGGACAGTGACAGCCTCACGTTTGTAGATATGGAAGATCAGCCTATCAAAAATATTTTCAAACTATACCCCTGGGAATGGATGCTAAGCGATGAATTTGGCAAGCAGATCCTCGAAGACCGGAACAAGGCCTTCTGGGTAGAGCCTGCGTGGAAGATGCTGCTCTCCAACAAGGCGATCCTGCCGGTCTTGTGGGAGCTGTATCCTGAATGTCCCTATCTGCTACCGGCATATTTTGAGGAAGGAAAGTTAACCGACTATGTGAAAAAGCCGCTGCTTTCCCGGGAAGGTGCGAATATCGTCCTCATGCAGAACCATTCCCTGTTGCAGCAGACCACGGGTGATTATGGAAAGGAAGGATATATCTTTCAGGAATTATTCGCGCTGCCTGAGTTCGGGGGTAATTTCCCTGTGATCGGCAGCTGGGTGATCGGGCAGGAGCCTGCCGGTATGGGCATCCGGGAAGCCAACGGCCTGATAACGGAGAATACCAGCCGCTTTGTGCCGCACCTGATCGGTTGATCGCGGCGTTCGTCGGTCGATTGATCGTTGTGCTCATGGTCGGCTGATCGCAGCCTCGTCAGCCCGGACGCGGGTCAGGTCTTTACTTTTGCCCGCATTCTCGGACCTCTGATCTTCAGCCGCAGCTGTCCCTTGTGGAATATGGGTATGTCATCGCCGAGTAATTTGCCCCAGGGTTTCAGCTCGGGAATCCGGTCGAAGATGATCTTCAGCACTCCGATAAAAGGGATGGAGAGGAACATCCCCGAGACCCCCCAGACCGCCCCGCCCAGCAACACGACGATGATCGAGATCAGGGCATTGATCTTCACCTTGGAGGAGACGATATACGGCACCAGAAAATGGTTGTCCGTAAACTGGATCACGATATACGCGATGATGACCAGCAGCTGTGTATGAAATCCATCCTTGGTCACCGTGGCGATCAGGATGGGCAGGATAACGGCCAGAATACCTCCGATAAAAGGCAGCATGTTCAGGATGGCCCCGAGGATCCCCAGCAGGATAGCATACTGAACCCCGAGCAGCATGAGCGCGCTGGCATTGAGCGTGGCGACGATCAGCGCTTCCAGCAGGAGGCCGAACATATAACTCTGGATGGCGAGCTTTACCTGCGACAGCACAGTGCTCACCTCTTTTGCATTTTCTTCGGCAAAGATCTCGTAGAGGAAATCCAGGATCAGCGTCTTATAGAACAGGAACAGAAAGGTGTACACCGGCAGGAGGAATACAAGCGCCAGGGTACCCATCACCGTGCCGAGGGTCTGGCCGATCAGCGGCTTCATGCCCGCCCCGGTCTCATTGATCCACTGGTTTTGCTTCGTCATGGTGATGCCAAAGCGGTGGTTGATCTCATGCTGAAGCCTGGAGATGAGCTCCAGGGATTTCTTCTGGAATACCGGTATCTGGTCGGTGAAGCTGGCGATCTGCATGGACAGAAAATAAGCGATGGCGCTGATCACGACAATGGCGATGACCAGCGAAAGAATGATCGCCGCCAGACGCGGAAATTTCCAGCGTTGAAAAAGGTTGACCAGCGGATTCAGCAGGACGGCCAGAAAGGCGGCAAAAGACAACGGTATGAGTATTCCCCTCAGGTTGAAGAGCGCATAGGAAAATAAGATCAGACCCAGAAGGATGACCGTGGCCCGGATATAAAAGGGGTATTTCTTTAGCATGGAATGTTCATGTTGTAGTGGTTATATCCCTGTCCCGTGCCGGATTTGGCCTTTGACCCGTCTTTCCGGCTGAACCGAGGCGGGGCGTATAAATAATTCTGTTCTTAGGGGTGGCTCCTTTCAGGAGGTCACGTAAACCGGGTGCCGGCTTATTCCCACAGTGAGGCGAAAATTCCTCAGCAAAGAATGGAAAGGCTCTGCGTTCCTCCGGCCTGGATTAACTGGGCTTGCTGGACAGCTTCGACGTTTTTACATAATAAAGCCTTTCTATAGCGGCTGGTTTCCACTGATCCAGGCCACCTTTTCCCACCGGGGTTGTCTGCCATTCCGTTGTAGGATGGACCGGGTCTCCTCCGGCCAGTACCAGCGGCAGGTTAAAGCCTGGGATACAGTTGGTCCAGCGGTAGCTGACCCTGCCCGCCGCATCGTCCGGATAATATTCCAGCACCGGGATCTGCGTATTCCGTAAATACTGATCGAAGACCTTGCTGAGATCGATGCCCGACCGGCTGCTGATAAAATCTTCGATTTGCCGGGTGGTGACCGTCTGATGATAAAAGGTCGAGCTCAATCCTCTCAGGATCTGTCTGAATTTTTCATCGTCGTTGATCGCATGTCTTATGCTGTGCAGCAGATTGGCCCCTTTCGGATACATATCGCCGCTGCCTTCCTTGTTAACCCCATAATGCCCGATGATCGGGTCCTGATTGCGGATGCCCCTGCGGATACCCACGCAATAATCGGTGCCGGCCTCTTTCCCATAATAATATTCCGTGTACAGCACTTCCGCATAATTGGCAAAACCTTCATGTACCCACATATCGGCAATATCCTTTGTGGTGATGCTGTTGGCAAACCATTCATGGGCGCTCTCATGTACGATGATATAATCCCATTTCATTCCCCAGCCGCTGCCGCTCATATCCCTGCCCAGATATCCATTCTGGAAGCGGTTGCCATAAGCGGTGGCGCTCTGGTGCTCCATGCCCAGGTGCGGGCTCTCCACCAGCTTGTAGCCATCCTCGTAAAAGGGGTAGGGGCCCAGCCAGTATTCAAAGGCGCGGAGCATGAGCTTCGCTTGCTTGAACTGCTCCTTTGCTTTTTCGAGGTCATAGTCCAGCACCCAGTATCCGAGATCCAGCTTACCTTTTTCTCCCATCAGCGTATCGCTGAAATTGGCATATTGGCCGATATAAGGAATGATGCAATAGCTGTTGATCGGACTGGTCACCTCCCAGGTATAGGCCGTGAGCCCGTTCTCTTTTTTCGAGCTCTTCAGCCTGCCATTGCCGACCGCCATCGTGGAATCGGGAACGATAATGGTCAGCCCCGCACCGTTGTCCGGCTCATCGCTCTGATGATCTTTGCAGGGGAACCAAACGCTGGCGCCCAGCCCCTGACAGGCCACGGACATCCAGGCCCTGCCCTCCTTGTCCTTTTTCCAGATCCAGCCACCATCCCATGGAGGCGTGACGGCTTCCCGCGGCTTGCCGTGGAAATAAACGGTCAGCTCCCGGCTGTCCCCTTTTTTCGCGGACTGTCCAAGGCTGACGAGGGCGATATTCCCATCCCGTTCAAATCTCGCTCCAGGGATGCTGTCGATGATCATGGGCTGCTGGAAGTCAAGCTGCATTTTCTCGCCATTCGTCAACGCTTTGAAGCCGATGGTCACGGAGCCTCCGATCGTTTTGGCGTCGAAATCCGGTCTGACCCGGATATCATACCGTTGTACATCCCACCAATCCCGGTTGCTGTTCAGGGTTCCCCTCAGGGTGTCGGCGTGTGTAAATACTTCCTTTTTCTGCATCAGCTGGGCTTGCGAAAAATGTGCAACGGACAGGCAGACGACGATGAGCAGGGCTTTTCCTAAGGGCAGCGGGTCTTTATTTATTTTCATAATTGTACTAATGGTTGCTATGAAGGTAATTTTTTTATTTAAATTTAGGAATGACTATGAGATTACTGATCCCCTTCCTCCTGCTGTCCGTTACCGGCTTCCGGCCGGCCATGCCAGTGCCGGGCTCCGGCGATCCCGCTCAAAGCTCCCGGCTCCCCATGGATGGGAAGGACATCGTCAAAAAGATGCATGCCCGGTATGCGGGAAAATGGTACCGCAGCTTCACCTTCGATCAGACGACACAATTCTACCGCAACGACAGCCTGAAAGGCGAGCAGACCTGGTATGAGGCGCTGATCTTCCCCGACAAGTTCAGGATCGATTTTGGCGAGCCCGACAGTGGGAACGCGGTAATCTATAAGGGTGACTCCGCGTATAATTTCCGGAAAGGCAAGCTGAGGTCCGTGCGCAAGGATGAGAACGACCTTACTTTTTTGCTTGGCGGAATGTATTTCTTTACCCTCGATCAGAGCCTGCAGAAGCTGAAGGAACTGGGTTATGACCTCGATAAATTTCATGAGGACTCGTGGAAAGGCAAGCCGGTGTTCGTGCTTGGCGCGGCGAAAAGCGAGCTCACCACGAACCAGCTCTGGATCGATAAGGAGAACCTGTATCTGGTGCGCATGCTGAAGTTCGGGAAAGACCGGAAGGAGGAAGCCATTTTCGATAACCATCTGCAACTGGGTGGCGGATGGACAGAGACGCGATGCGATTTCTTTATGAATGATAAGCTGGTGCAGGTGGAACGTTATCACAACTGCAAGGCCGATGTTCCCCTCGACGAAAGATTATTCGACCCTGTTTTTTTTGGGCAGGCGCATTGACCCGTGACTTTTTCCTGATTTAGTTCTATAAATTTGCCTATGCATTCTCGGGCTCCCTCGCTCCGGAAACTCCGGCCCTTACAGTTGATAGCGATTATTTTCCTCACCGTTTCGGGAGGCCCATACGGGCTGGAACCACTGTTCTCCTACGTTGGAGATAACGGGGCCTTGCTCTTGCTGCTCGTCACTCCGATCTTCTGGGATATCCCAACGATCCTCACCGTGCTGGAGCTCAACAGCCTGATGCCGGTCACCGGCGGGTACTATCAATGGGTGAAGCAGGCCCTCGGGATCCGATGGGCTTTTTTTGAAGGATGGTGGACCTGGCTGTACACTTTTCTCGACCTCGCCATCTATCCCGTTCTGTTCGTGGGATATGCGGCCTTCTTCTTTCCCGAGATCGCGGCGTATAAGGTGCCGGTCTGTCTGGTCATCATCTGGTCTTCCGCCTTGCTGAACATCCTGGGCATTGTGCCGGTGGGAAGAGCTTCGCTGATCCTTGGCGCACTGGTGCTGACGCCGTTCCTTGTGCTTTTTATATTTATGCTGACCCATCACACGGGCAGCTTCTCCATACCCGTTCCATCGCTGAAGGGACAGTCCTTCCCTTCGGTATCTCTTGGGCTGTATACGGTGATGTGGAATTTTATCGGATGGGATAATGCGACTACCTATGCCGGTGAGGTATCCCGGCCCGTGCGGTCCTATCTGCTTTCGGTAACGGCAGCCTTTGCGCTCATCGTGCTTTTGTATATCGTTTCTGCCCTGGCGGTCCATCATTCGGGGATAAGCGCTGCTGCGCTGAACAACGGTGGTTTTCCCGTGCTGGGCGTATTGACCGGTGGGCGCTGGCTGGGGATAATGCTCGCCGCCGGTGGGATGGCCAGCACCATGGGACTCTATTCCGCCGTGCTGCTGTCCGTCTCGCGTATCCCACAGGTAATGGCCGACGACCGTCTGCTGCCCGCCAAATTATGCGTGCTGCATCCCCGCTATGGAACACCCTATATTTCCATCATCGCGTCTTCTGTCATTGTAAGCGTCCTGATCCTCTGGACTTTTTCTGACCTGGTGATCATGGATATCATGGTCTATGGCGCGGGTCTGTTGCTGGAATTCATCGCCCTGCTGGCGTTTCGCATCAGAGAGCCGGACCGGCCACGGCCATTCAGGATCCCACTCAATACGACCGGCCTTGTGCTGATGATCCTGCTGCCCGTGGCGATCTATCTGATCGCGCTTTCGGGCGCCATCTATGCCTCGGACCGGATCACCGTGCCGGTGGTCTTTGCGGTAGGCATGCTGTGCTCCGCAGAACTGGTCTGGAGGCTGATCCTCTGGAGAAATCCCGGGCTGGCCAGGACGAAAGTATTGAAATGAATGAATTCGCTGGTGCTGCCTGTCCGGCGCGGCGCTACGAAATTAATTCCCGTATTTCTTCGCCTCATCCTGTGCGTGGATCTGGTGTTTGGCCCTTGCGACCGGATGTTTTACGCCATGATGCTGAAGACGTTTGGCATGTACCTTCTGGGCCTTTTTGTGTTCCACGGCATATTTATGGTCCGTACTGGCCTCTTTCAGTCTCAGATGGCTGGCGTCCTTGACTTCCTCATGGTTATTGGCACGTTTGGAGCGGATATCATGCCGCAGGTCTTTTGATTCTTCTTTTTTTATCAATTCTTTCTTTTCCGCAGTTTGCGCAAAGGCGCCGGCGGTTACGGTAAGGCATATCAGGAGAATGCTTATCTTTTTCATGATCAGTTTTTTTAAGTGAATTTGTTTATTCCCGGGTAGTGGAGGCCATTATCATGCCACCCATCCGATTCCCCACGATTTTTGCTATATTCCCCTCTATGAAAGCCATTATCATCAGCCGCCCAGGCGGCAGCGAAGTGCTGGAAATGAAGGAACTACCCATACCCGAACCCGGACCGGGTGAGGTGCTCGTGCGGATCCATGCGGCGGGACTCAACCGCAGCGATATTTATTCCCGGAAGGGGGCTTATGGGAATCGCCCGGTCGCGGGAAGTGTGAAGG
>DATHHO010000113.1:0-7624 GCA_035317125.1 Puia sp. | reverse complement strand
ATAAAATCCACCTGCAGGCCAAGCTTTGCGATCCGTTGCGCCGTCCTGGGGTGCATGGGGAAAAGAACGGGGGTATGGTGATGAAGATCGTTCAATGCGCCTATAATGGTCCTCAGGGCCGCCTGGTCATCGGTATTTTCAGCCCGGTGGATGGTTGCCAGCGTAAATGGCAGGCCTTCCAGCCTCAGGTCCCGGAGCACGGCCGACTGCTCCAGCGCCTGTTCCCTGAAGAACAGGGCGGCGTCCAGCATCAGGTCCCCGGAGTTAAAGACCCCTCCCCGGATGGCGCCAGGACCGGCCTCAGGGCCTCCATACCCCTCACGGATCAGGTTTTCGACGCCAAGGGCTGTACAGGCGAAATTCCAGTCGGCCATGCGGTCGGTCAGGTACCGGTTGGACTCCTCCGGCATATCCTCTTTTCCCGTCCTTATGCCCGATTCTATATGCGCCAGCGGGATATTCCTTTTTTTGGCCGCCAGGGCACCTGCGAGGGTCGTGTTGGTATCCCCGTACACTACAACGGCATCCGGCCTTTCGACGGCGAACAAGCGATCGATCCCTATTAACATATTGCCAATCATATCATTATGTGAAAGATTGCGGATGGAAAGCAGGTGATCGGGAGCGGGGATCCCCAGCTGCCTGAAGAAAATATCGGACATATCCGGGTCAAAATGCTGCCCGGTATGGATGATCTGGCTCCGTCCACCCGCCCTGTGCTGCAATTCAGGATACAGCAGGGCCAGTTTGACGAACTGAGGCCGGTTTCCCACAATATGCACAAAGTTCATAGCCGTAAATATAGTGCTACAATCAATTATTTTAGGGAAATTGCGCCCTGGTTTTTAAGATTTTAAATAATTACCGTACATTTGCCGCCTAAAATAGTAGAATAGATGCCTTATTTGACAAAAGAGAAGAAAGCGAATTTCTTTACAGATTTTGGTGGGAAAGCCACTAACACCGGTTCCATAGAGGGACAGATTGCTTTGTTGACAGAACGGATCAACCGGATCTCCGAACACCTGCAGGCCAACAAAAAAGATTTTTCTACTCACCGTGGGCTGATGCAATTGGTAGGTAAAAGAAAACGTTTGCTGACCTACCTCAGCAAGCACAATCTCCAGGGATACCGCCAACTGATCGAAAAACTCGGACTCAGAAAATAAAACCATTATGCATACGAATTCTATTCCCAACTGAGCACACGGTTGGGAATCGTTTTTTTGTATCGGAGGGTTTTGTTCATTTTTCATTCATTTATTAACCTCGGATTACGGTATTGCACCTCGTTCCTGCCTCAGTAAGCCGTAATTCAAAAAAGACGAAAAGCTTATGCTTTCACAACCGATCAGTGTAACGTTTGATATAGGTGGCGGCCGGATGGTCACTATCGAAACAGGCAAGCTCGCCCGCCAGGCAGATGGGGCCGTTACCGTACGCCAGGGAAATTGTATCATTCTGGCCACCGTCGTAGCCAACAAGGACCCCAAGGAAGGACAGGATTTCTTTCCTCTTTCGGTGGACTACCAGGAAAAATTTGCATCCGCCGGCCGTATCCCAGGCTCATTCTTTAAAAGAGAAGCCAGGCTCAATGATTATGAAATATTGACCAGCCGCCTCATTGACCGCGCGCTGCGTCCCCTCTTTCCCGAAGATTATCTTTGCGAAGTGCAGGTGCTGGTAACATTGGTGTCCAGCGATTACGAAGTAATGCCTGATGCGCTGGCCTGTCTGGCAGCATCCGCAGCCCTCGCCGTATCCGATATCCCGATCAAGGAGATCATCAGCGAAGTGAGGATCGGCCGCGTAAATGGCGCCATGGTCGTCAACCCCAGCCGTACAGAACTCGAGACGGCCGATATGGAATTCATCATTGCCGCTACCGATAAGAACCTTATGATGGTGGAAGGTAAGGCAGCCGAATGCGGCGAAGAAGACCTCGTGAAGGCCCTTGAAGTGGCGCACGATGCCATCCGCATCCAGATCAAGGCCCAGGAAGAGCTGCGCAACAAGAAAGGCGTCACCGCCAAAAGAGATTACAAGAAGCCCGCGCAGCATGAAGAGCTGAGTCAGAAAGTGACGGCCTATGCAAAAGATAAAGTGTATGAGATCTCCCGGAGCGCCAGCAGCAAACATGACCGCAGCGATGCCTACAGCAAGCTGAAGGACGAGATGATCGCCAGCCTGCTGGGCGAAGAGCCTGCCGATGCAGATAAGAAATTTGTAAAAAAATACTACGAAGACCTGAAATGGGAAGTCGTCCGCAATATGATCGTAGACGACCGTACCCGCCTCGATGGACGTAACCTCGATCAGGTCCGCCCGCTGGCCATGGAGATCGATCCGCTGCCGACCCCGCACGGTTCTGCGCTGTTCACAAGAGGGGAGACGCAATCCCTGACCACTGTTACCCTGGGTACACCCCTGGATGAAGTGCTGGTAGAGAGCGCCGCCAAATCTTACGATTCGAAATTCTTCTTACATTATAACTTTCCTCCGTTCAGCACCGGTGAGGTGAAGATGATGAGAGGCCAGAGCCGCCGCGAAGTGGGTCATGGCAATCTCGCCATGCGCTCGCTGAAGCAGCTGATGCCCGGAAACGATTATCCTTATACGGTCCGTGTGGTGAGCGATATCCTCGAATCCAATGGTTCCTCCTCGATGGCAACGGTTTGCGCCGGCAGCCTCGCCCTCATGGATGCAGGCGTTCCTTTCCCTAAGCATGTCAGCGGAGTGGCGATGGGGCTTATCACCCGTCCTTCCGATGGAAAATATGCCATCCTCACCGATATCCTCGGAGACGAAGATCATCTGGGAGACATGGACTTCAAGGTCACGGGCACCCGTCAGGGTATCTGTGGCGTACAGATGGACATCAAGGTAGATGGTCTCAGCATGGATACCATGCGCGAGGCCCTCGAACAGGCCCGCAAGGGACGCCTCCATATCCTGGACGCGATGTACGAGTGTATCGGAGCCTTCCGCCCTGAGGTGAAACCACATGCTCCGCGCATGGAAAAACTGTTCATCGACAAGGAATTCATCGGCGCGGTGATCGGACCACAGGGGAAGATCATCCAGGAGATCCAGCGCGAGACCGGCACCACGATCAACCTCGAGGAAGTCGGCAATTTCGGGGAAGTCAGCATCTTCAGCCCAGCGAAAGAAGGACTGGACAAGGCTGTTGCATGGATCAAAGGCATCGTGGCCATGCCCGAAGTTGGGTCTGTATACGAAGCCAAAGTGAAGTCGGTGATGCCTTATGGCGCATTCGTCGAGTTCCTTCCCGGCAAACAGGGTTTGCTGCATATCAGTGAAGTCTCGCATAAGCGCCTCGAAACAATGGAAGGTGTGCTGAGCGAGGGTGATATGGTGAAGGTCAAGCTGATCGGGCTCGATCAGAAGACCGGCAAGTTCAAGCTCAGCCGCAAGGTGCTGATGCCAAGACCGGAAGGTCGTCCCGCACAGGACCACCCCCAGCAATAATTGGACAACTTTTAATAAAGGTCTGCGGCTAGCCGCAGACCTTTTTATATTTACGTCATCCATGAACTATATACAGATCACCATCACGATGAGCGATGCCTTCAACAGGGAGGTCCTTATCGCCCTCCTGTCGGACCTGGGCTATGAGGGCTTCGAAGAGGACGAATATACCCTGAAGGCGTTCATCCCGGAAGCGCAGTTCGTTGCCGGAGAGCTGCATGAGCTCCTGCAGGGCCTGCCTCCGGGCATGCAGGGGGAATATACCATCACCCTGATCCCGCCAAAGAACTGGAACGAGCAATGGGAAAAGGATTTTCAACCGGTGGTGGTGGAGGACTTCTGCGCTGTCCGGGCGGCTTTTCATGAGCCGGTAACCAGCGTAAAATACGATCTGGTCATCACCCCAAAGATGAGCTTTGGCACGGGGCATCATGCCACGACCTATATGATGATGGAGGCCATGCAACACCTTGAATTTGGCGGGACCAGTGTGCTTGACTTCGGGACAGGCACCGGCGTGCTGGCCATTCTGGCGGAAAAGCTGGGAGCGGATAAAGTGCTGGCCATCGATTATGATCCCCTGAGCATCGAAAATGCCCTTGAGAATGTGGCTGCCAATGGCTGTAGCGCAATTACGGTCGAGAAAATGGACAAAATCCCCGAAGGGGGCCGGTTTGGGGTCATATTAGCAAATATTAACAAGAATGTTCTCCTTCAGGAGCTGGGCGCAATCGGACAACATTTGGAGCCCGGAGGCGTTATATTACTGAGCGGTCTGTTGCAGGAAGACCTTGCCGAGATGGAGAAAAAGGCTGCTCAGCACAAACTTTCAATATCCTTAAGGATGACAAAAGCAAACTGGATTTGCCTGGAGCTCGGAATGAAAGGCAATATTTAGTATATTTGTTATCCAACTTTTAACCAACGATTCGATGAAGGAGGTTCTGCTTATAGTATTAGCATACCTGATCGGTTCTATTCCCACTGCTGTGTGGGTGAGCCAGTCTTTCTTTGGTATCGACATCCGGGAATACGGCAGTGGGAATGCCGGAGCTACCAATACGTTCAGAGTCCTGGGTTCCAGATGGGGAACTTTTGTGATGGCCATCGATGTTCTCAAAGGCATTGTCGCCACCAGCCTGTATATCCTTGTTCCATACTATTTACATGATGAGGCCGAAAGGACCAACTTTATGGTGGGTCTTGGTCTGGCTGCCGTTGTAGGCCATATCTTCCCGCTCTGGGCCGATTTCAGAGGTGGGAAAGGGGTTGCCACTTTGTTCGGCATGATCCTCGCCATGCAGCCGCTGGTAGCCGTCTGTTGCGTCGGTGTTTTCCTGCTGGTGCTGTATGTGACCCGGTTTATCTCCCTGAGCTCTATCCTGGCGAGCGTAGCCTTTGCCGTATTCATCCTTTACATATTCGACGAGCCGCAGACCCTTTACCGGGGTTTTGCCATTGCCGTCGCCCTGTTGGTCGTGCTGACTCATCAGAAGAATATTTCCAGACTGCTCCGTGGCAGCGAGAACAAAGTGCCTATCCTCAAGTACCGTGACCGTCGTCGCCAGCGCCGGCAGCTGACCGGCCAGATGCCTGGCCCGGACAAGGAATAATTGGAGACGGATCTGCGGATCCCGGAAAAGACCATCCCGAAACCCTGAACAGGAATGACCGCAATCCAAAAAGGACCCATCAACCTCAGACCCCAGAAAGAAACCTTTTTAATGCTACCCTACGCTTGTTGTCTATCATCACTGAACATTAAAATTCCAGGGTAATGTCTCAAACTTTAGTGGAAAAACTCCAGCTGAGCGAAGAAAAGAACCTGCTGATCCAGGGCTTGCCTTCCTCCATCGAAAAACAATTTGCCAAACTGGCCTTTGCCAAGAGCCTGACCCCTCTGTTGAAAACCAAGAAAATAGATTTTGCCCTCGTGTTCGCGGTCAATGAGCGGCAGCTTACGGGCATCGTCAGCGAGGTATTGCCTGCGCTGGGGGAGAATGCCAAATTCTGGGTAGCCTATCCTAAGCTGGCTTCCAAGATTGCCACCACCCTCAACAGGGACTGTAGCTGGGAATGTATCCGGGGGGAGGGTTATGAGACCGTCCGGTCCGTGGCGCTGGATCATGTGTGGACGGCCCTCCGGTTTAAAAAGGAGGAGGGGTCGGTGATCCGCAAAAGAGCGGCCATCCGGGAGACGGTACTGGCCGGCGCCGGCGTCGATCAGGAAACAAGAACGGTGAGTCCGCCTGCAGATTTTGCAAAGGAATTGCGGCGCAGCAAGATGGCTTCACATTTTTTTGACAAGCTGTCCTTCACGGACAAAAAAGAATATGTCGTCTGGATCACCAGCGCCAAAAAAGAGGAGACACGTTCCCGCAGGCTGGAATCCGCGATCGACAAGCTGATCGCAGGTAAAAAGAATCCGGGCGCGAAATAACTCATGTTTCTGGGTAATTTTCCTTGCCGATTGATCGGTAAATCCCGTTAGCGTATCTTTAGGCTCCTCTAAGCTCAAATGATAGGAGCGGTCAGAAACTACGAGGATCGATACCCCTTTTTCTTACAAACGATATGCTTTTAAGTTACCAGCATGGCAGTCTTTAACAAGCAAAGTCTTATAACGGAGTTATTGGACAGGACAGAGCTTATTAAAGCCAGCACCAAACCATTTCTGCGTTTGAGCGAAGAACAGCTCAATTTCAAACCGGGTCCCGGTTGCTGGAGCATTGCTGAAATATTCGAGCACCTGAATATCTCCAACAACATCTATATCCGGAGCATCCTGTCCCGGATCACCAAGGCCCCCGATGTTAAAGAGGAGGAATACCGGAGTGGCTGGCTGGGGGACTGGGTCTATGAAAAGATCATGCCCAGGGCCGATGGCAGCGTATTTAAGATCAGGGCGAGAAAAATGATGCAAGCCAGCGAATGCGTGCTGAACGGGCAGGAAACCCTCCAGAAATTCCTTCAGCAGTGTGATATGATCGACGATATCCTGCGCCATGTCACGACGAAGAACCTTCAGGCTATCCGGATCCCCTTCTCCTACACCCGGCTGCTGCATTTGCGGCTGGGAGATAATCTCCGCTATCTCATTGCCCACAGCGAGCGTCATCTGCTGCAGGCCCACCGGGTGATGACCCTGATCCCGGCTACTCAAGCCTAAGCCCTCGCCCTTGGTTATTTAACGATCACGGTTCCGAGATCCTTCAGGATCTGCATTTCCATCTGCTTGAGATGCTGATGGGTCTGGATAAGCATCATCTGCTCATCCGGGGTATGTGGCTTTTCCAGGTCCTTCTGATTCTCCTCCATCAGCCGCTTGATCTTGCGGAGCCGCAGGTAGCCCATGGTGGACTGGACTTCTTCTTTATACAAATCCTCGCGGGTGGGCAGCGGTCCTTCGTAATGGTCCTTCCAGTTCGGGCTCAGCTCGTGCCGGAAATCCATGATGGATACGGCCAGCGCGCTCAGTTCCTGGTCCTCGTGATATAAAAAGCTCCGCGTGCTGGGTTCCAGTCCTTCTTCATACCAGGTCTTATAGGTATCGAGTATCCTTACCAGGTGCTTGTTGTCGATCAGATCGTAATAATCGGAGGATTCCGCGAAAATATAGTTGGCGACGGAATTGTTCTCATCCCATGACCTAAGGCCAAAATCCAGCAGGCTGCGGATCATCCCCCGTTCATTCTGCTCGTGCTTGAACAGGAGGTTGATCGATTCCTCATCCTGGGGCTGTGCCACGTCGGGTGCTGTTCCTTCGGGGGACTGCGGCGTAAATCCCATACCTGCTCCAGGTCTTCCGGCACTGGCATCGGCAGCGGATGATCTGTTCTCCTGTTTAGACACCCGTTCCCGTATATACTTGTTGACAAGGACGTGCAGGCCGGCCTCGTCGATCTTCAGTAATTCGGCGCATTGCCGGATATAATCTTCCTGGCGGGTGAAGTCCTCGGCCTTATTGATCCTGGCGATCGTCTCTGCCACCTGATTGACGACACCGGCTTTTTTGTTGGTATCGCCCGCGGCGTCCTTCAGCGACACTTCCAGCTGGAAGAGGATAAAATCCCTTTTATTGGCCGCCACGAAATCGCGGAATGCGGCGGCGCCCACTTTCTGTACATAGCTGTCC
>DATHHO010000112.1:0-14049 GCA_035317125.1 Puia sp. | reverse complement strand
GAGAGCACCAGCCCGAGCATGCAAAAAGTAAACAGGGAAAGAAAAGCGTAATAGGCTCCGGGCCTTTCTTCGCCTTTCATATAGCCGAGGCTGAAGATATGGACCATCAGCGACACGAAGCTGACGATGAAGATCATCATCACGGAGATGGGGTCGAGGACAATGCTCATATCGATGGAAAGACCGGGTGAGAATTGCAGCCAGGTATATTTCAGGGCAGTGACTGCATGATAAACACCGGCGGAGCCTTCCAGTCCGGAAACCCCGGTTCCCATGCCCGTTTCGCTGGCGAGGAAGAAATAGTCATAGACCGCAAGCAGGGATAGCCCGGTCGAGATCGTCAGGGACAGCGTCCCGACAATGCCGGAAAAATTCCCGATATATTTCCTGCCAAATAGCCCCAATACGAGGAAACTTGCCAGTGGCAATAAGGGGATCCATACTATGTAGCTAAAATTTGACATATTCAGAACTTCATTTCGCCGGCATCTTCGACATCTATCGAATGATGGCTCCTGTATAAATTTATGATGATCGCAATGGCCACCGCGGCCTCGGCAGCCGCGATGGTGATGATAAAGATCGTAAAGAAGAGACCGTCCAGCTTATCGGGATACAGATACTTGTTGAACGCGATGAAGTTGATGTTCACACTGTTCAGGATCAGCTCGACGGACATCAGCATCGTGATCATATTCCTTCTTGTAAAGAAGCCATATGCGCCGATGAAGAAGAGCGCGGTGCTGACAAATAAGATATGTGTCAAGGGAACTTCGTTCATTTCTCCGCTGGTTTTATTTTAATGGCAATGACGATACAGCCTATCATGGCAGCCAGCAGCAATATGCTCACCAGCTCGAAAGGCAGGATATAGCCATGCTCCGTGGTGCTCAGGAGTTGGGTGCCGATATTGGCTACGCTGACCTCCAGAGCAGGCTTCAGGGCCGGCTTGAACCCATATTGATGGATCAGCAGATACGTCAGGGCAAAGCCCGCCGCGACCGCCAGCGCGGAAAAAAGCATTCTGGCAGGCGCAGGTTTCAGCATTTCCATGCCCGACCGCTGCGTAAGAAAAATGGAGAATATGATCAGGACCACGATCCCGCCTACATAGACGATGATCTGCACCGCAGCGATGAATTCCATCTGCATCCAGAAGTAGAGGCCGGCAATGCCCGTAAGCGAGAAGAGGAGCCAGATGGCTGAACGGAAGATCTTTCCGGTGGTCACAGCCAGCAGCCCCGTCCCCAGGATAAAAGCAGCCAGTATATAGAAAACGATCGCAGAAGCACTCATTATTCAACGCCCTCCCTGATTTTAGAGCCCGGATTATTTAATTTTTTGGTGAGCTTGCTCCGGTCCGTCACACTATGTTCAAAGTTCTGCGCCATTTTTATCGCATCCGTCGGGCAGGCTTCGATACAAAGGTTACACAGGGTGCAAAGCTCGAGGTGATAGACAAATGTATCCAACGCCTTTTTCTTTTTGCCTTCCGGCGATACATCGAATTTCGTAATGATCTTGATGGTCGCATTGGGGCAGGCCAGCTCACAGGCGGTGCATCCCGTACAGGCGTGTTCGTTCTGCTCGTCATGGATCATCACCACCTCTCCCCTGAACCGTTCCGGCAGATTCATCGTCGCCCTGTTGTCCGGATATTGCTGGGTGATGATCTCTTTACGATGTGTAAAATAATAGCCCGTCAGCTTCATCCCTTTCAAGAGGGATCTTACGCCACGGTAGACATCGGATATGTAGTCTTTTATAAACATCTTAAAAATGCCATCCTTTTATCGCAATAAATGTCATTAATAATAAATTGACCATGCTGATCGGTAATAAATATTTCCATTCGAGGTTCAGCAGCTGGTCGATCCGCAGACGTGGAAAGGTCCAGCGGAACCACATGATCAGAAAGATCAGAGAAAACGTCTTCCCCATAAACCACAGGGACGAGGGAATAAAGTCCATCACATGATTAAAGCCCGACCAGCTGCCGATATGAAACGGCATCCATCCGCCAAGGAACAGCGTGGCCCCGATGGCGCAAACGATAAATATATTTACGTACTCGGCCAGGAAGAACAAGGCGAATTTCATCCCGGAATATTCCGTGTGAAACCCCGCAGTGAGCTCCGACTCCGCTTCGGCGAGGTCAAAAGGAGCGCGGTTCGTCTCCGCCGTGACGGCGATGATGAAAATGACAAAAGAGATTATTGCGGGAATATGCCCTTTGAAGATCCACCAACCGTTCTGCTGGGAGGCGATGATATCGGAGATCCTCAGACTACCGGTGAGCACGATGATCGATATGATGGAAAGCCCGGCGGACAGCTCATAGCTGACGATCTGGGCCCCGCTGCGCATGGCCCCGAGCAGGGAATATTTGTTGTTGCTTGCCCAGCCGGCCATCAGGATGCCGATGACGGAAAGGGAAGAAACGGCTGTTATATATAATACGCCGATGTTGAGGTCCCAGATCTGGAACCCCCTGGCAAAGGCAACGGGCGCCAGGATCATCATGGCAACGCTGATCACGATATAAGGCGCGAGATTGAATAAGAAGCTGTCGGCCCCATCGGGAGTAAGTCCTTCTTTCATGGCGAGCTTCAGGGTATCGGCCACCGTCTGGAGTGAGCCACCGGGGCCTACGCGATTGGGCCCCAGCCTGATCTGCATATAGGCGGAAACTTTCCGTTCCATCAGGACCAGCACCAGACCCAGGACAGTGAACAAACTTATCGCGGCCAGCCCTACGATCAGGGATTCCAGCAGCACGGCTATCCCGGGGCTGAACTTTCCGTACAGCCAGGCATCGATCGAGTGGGTTATATATTCGATACTGAACATGCTTGTTGTTACCGGTCAATATCCGGTATCACCAGATCCAGCGTCCCCATGATCGCCACCAGGTCCCCGATCTTGTGCCCTCTTGCCATGTGGTCGAGCGCGGAAAGATTGGAAAACCCGGGAGAACGGAATTTGATCCGGTAAGGTGTCATTCCGCCTTCGCTCACGATGTACACGCCGAACTCTCCGCGCGCCGTCTCTATCCTCGAATAGAATTCGCCTTTCGGTAGTTTCAGGACCGCCTTGGTCTTTGCCTGGAATTCGCCTTCGGGAATATTGTCGATCAGCTGTTCGATGATAGACAGCGACTGGCGCATTTCTCCCATCCGGACCAGATAGCGTGCATAACAATCGCCCCCTGTCGCCAGGATCTCCTCAAATTGCAGCTGCCCGTACACTTCGTATGGATATAATTTCCGGATGTCACAGCTTACGCCACTACCTCTGGCCGTCGGACCCGAGCAGCCATACGAAATGGCATCTTCCTTTGAAAGGTAGCCAATCCCCTCCATCCTGGCTTTGAAAATTACGTTATCGGTGACCAGTTCATCGTATTCATCGATCTTCGACCGGAAGAGGGTAATAAACTCCTTCACCCTTCTTTGAAAATTGGGATGCAGGTCGGCCATTACCCCGCCGGGGACCATATAGTTCATGGTCAGTCTCGCGCCGCAGGTCTCCTCCATGATATCGTTGATGGCCTCTCTTTCGCGGAAGGCATGAAAAAAAGGCGTCAGGGCGCCAACGTCCATCGCCAGCGCCCCCCACCAGAGCTGGTGCGAAGCCATACGGGTCAGCTCATCCATCAGCACACGGATCACTTTTGCACGGGGCGGCACTTCGATCTGCAGCCCTTTTTCGACGCAGAGGGCGCAGCCATGGTTGTTGATATGGGATGAAAGATAATCCATCCGGCTGGTCACGTAGATAAACTGCCGGTACGAGAGGCTTTCGCACATTTTTTCTATGGAGCGGTGGATATAACCGAGATGGGGCTCGACCTTTTTTATGGTCTCCCCATTGAGGGTAATAACGAGATGCAGCACACCATGGGTGGATGGATGTTGTGGCCCGAGATTGATCACCAGGTCGCCTTGTTCGGTTGTGCTTAATTCTTCGATCATATTACAGTTTGATCATATTGACCGGATCTTCGTAATCTTTCCGCAATGGCCATCCAATCCATTCGTCCGTCATGAACAGTCTCCGCAGATCGGGATGGTCTGTAAACTTCACTCCAAAAAGATCGTATGCCTCCCGTTCGTGAAATTCCGCGGTGCGCCAGATATCGGATACGGTACTTATTTCGGGATTGTTGCGGTCGAGCCTGGATTTCACCACGAGGGTATGACGGTAAAGCGTCGATTCGAGGTGGTACACCATCGTGAAATGGGTCTTCCAGTCGACGCAGCTGAGACAGAACAAATAATCCAGGTCGAGGCCGGCGGTGAAACGCAGCAGCCTGGCGGACTCCTTCCAGGAGGTCGGATCGATGAGGATCGTTGTCCATTCGGAGCCTTCCTCCAATGTCGCAGATGGCAACAGCTCGCTCAATTTTTGTTTCAGTTCGTCCTTGTTCATAATGGCGTCGACATTATCATCTCCGGTCCCGGCAATCCGGCGTTATTTTTTGAATTATGATTTTTCAACTTTGATCTGTTCGCGGGTCGCGCCGCTCCTGATCTTTTCCTGTAACGTGATCAGCGCATGCAATAAGGCTTCAGGTCTTGGCGGGCAGCCCGCAATATAAACATCTACGGGGATCACATGATCCGCGCCTTTCACGACGGAATAGGTATTATAGAAAAAGGGGCCACCGCTCGTTGCACAGGCCCCCATTGCAATGACATATTTTGGATCGGCCATCTGGTCATACAGCCTTTTCAATACGGGCGCCATTTTATTCACGATGGTGCCGGCAATGACGATCACGTCCGCCTGTCTTGGGGTAGCCCTTGCCACTTCGAACCCAAAACGCGCCCAGTCGTATTTTGCGGCGGCAGTAGACATCATTTCTATGGCGCAGCAGCTGGTGCCGAATACCAGGGGCCAGAGCGAATTGGAGCGAGCCCAGTTGATGATATCATCGAGTTTGCTCAATACGATGCCACCACCCGCGGTAGGATGCACTTCTCCGGGAAAGGGCTCGGCAGCCTGCGGGGAAGAATGCTCCGGGCCGGCAGGGCTGATCTGATCTCCTACATCCATTTCAACGCTCCTTTTTTATGTGCGTACAAAAATCCCATGAACAGGACAAAAAGAAACACGACGATCTCTCCCAGCGCCAGCATCCCTACCCTTCTGACCACAACGGCCCAGGGGTATAAGAAGATCAGCTCCACATCGAAGATGAGGAAGATTAGCGCGTACAAATAGTAACCGACATTGAATTGATTCCAGGGAGAGCCATCCGTTGGGATGCCGCACTCGTAGGCCTGCCCTTTCTGGGGGTTCTTGGTTCCCTTTACGAAAATCCTGGCAACGGCCATTCCCCCGGCTGCAAAGGCGATCCCGGCCAAAAACAGTACGATAAGCGACGAGCTTCCCATGGGTATGAGGCGATTTATTCCATACTAATATACCAAAATATCACTGGCAAAATCCAAATCCGGCATTTTCCCGGTGAATTTGGCGGGGTGGGATTTGTTTTAGCCGTTAAAAATGGATAAATTAGAGGGTATGATCGTACCCTGGATCTCCAGCCAGGCAAAAAGGTACTCAGGCGACAGACTGCAAAGCTTTCCATTTACAACAGGATCCTTCACTTTTAAATCTAACGATTGTGGCAACCGTAAAATTTACCGTTGAATTGATTGTCGCCGGTCATCGCCTCGACAGCTTCAAAAAACTCGCCAGAGAAATGAATTCGATCGTAAGGAAAGACGAGCCCGGCACGCTGCAATGCCAGTGGTTCTTCCACGAGGGCGACGACAAGTGGTACCTCACGGAAATGTTCACGGATTCCAACGCTTTTCTCAAACACCTTAACGATGTAGGCCCTCAGCTGGAGGCGCTGCTCGACGTGGCCGAAGTAAGCCGGTTTGAAGTATTCGGCGATCTATCCCATGCCGCAAAGGCCGTGATCGCCAGTTTCGGTGTAAAATATTTCACCTTATGGGATGGGGTCAGCCGCGAGGTTTTGCCCATGGGGGTATAAGGGGATCGGCAAGCCTGCGCGGGCGCAGACCTGCCGATGAGATCATTTCCTTTTCAAATACCAGCCAAGCCATAATCCGCAAAGGGCCCAGCTTATAAGGGCATCCCCCAGATGCGCCATGATATCCGCTTTCGGATACCAGATATGGACCGTATAGGGTGAGTTGATAAATACGATAATACCGGTGAACAAACAAGCGGTAAAAATGGTACCGAATGCCGGGGGCAATTTCATCAGGATCCAGCAGAGGAAGGCTACCATAATGATATCCACGATGAGTCCCCTGATGATATTGGAACTCATGCTCATATCAAGGGCCTTATGATACTGAAGCTGCGCCCAGGGCTTCCCCATCCTCGCCGGAAGGTCCTTTTCCATTACTTCTCTTGGAGTCCCTTTGGGATAGGAGGGTAATTCATAAGAACCGTCTTCCGAGAACTGCGAGCTAAGATAGCTCAGGATGCTATCCTGTTTGGGCGTGTATTCCTGTCCGGCATGGTGAAGGTCCAGCACTGTCCAGGACATTGTTTGCCAGATAAAAATGATGATCCCGCCGACCAGCGAACCGATTAGGAGTTTTTTCATATCAGCAAGTTTTGATTTTAAGGTAAAAGATACATAGAATAATTAAATGATAATTTTTAGTGCCATGCGGCTGTCACGGCGGGTCGGGCAGGCGAGCAGAGGACGAAGGGGCAGGCTCATATGCGGATCAGACGGGCTCAATCCATGCGGCATAGAGATCGCCGCCATGGTAGACGGAGGGATGGGTCGCGAGTTTCTGGACCATTGCATAACCGGCGGCGGCAAACAGCGGCTGGAGGGAAGCATAGCTCACCGGATAAGGGACCCAGGTGGGTACAGGGCGGTCGCTGTCGTATTCCACGATGAGGAAGGGAGCGCCGGGGTTCATACAGGCTTTCAGCCTGCCCAAAAATGCGGGCTTGTCCTTTACATAATGCAGGGAATTGGCCATGAGGATGCCATCGAGGTTACGAAGGCCGGTATCGCCTTTTTCAAAATCCAACTGCAAAGCCTGGATCGAAACGCCACCGGGTGTAGTCTGGGAAAGAATGCCGGGACCTTTGTCGACGGCAAAGATGATGCTCCGGCCGGGAAACATCCGGGCCAAAGCCTCCGTAAAGATCCCCGACCCGCTGCCCAGATCGGCCCAGATGGGAGGAACTATACCGGAGGAAATGGGCGCACCCTTTATCAGTTGAAAGGCTTGTTCGGGATTCATTATCATAAAAATAATCCTATTTTAGTCCTGACTGTATCGAAACCGGACAGCAGATGTAATAAAAATGAACCGCAGCGACTACAGTAAACAAGGCAAATTATTGCATGTCAACTGATTAAGATAGTGGCACGGGATTGTCAACAAGCAGACAGGATCATAAAAACACGTCACATGTTCAGAAATTATTGGAAGATCGCCGTACGCAGTCTCCTGCGGAATAAAGTGAACAGCATTATCAATATTGCCGGCCTGGCGATCGGCATTGCCTGCGTTATTTTTATCTCCTTGTATGTGCAGGATGAATTCCGTTTTGACAAAGGATTTAAAGACCCCGGGCGTATTTACCAGGTAAATCTGGAAGGCGTTTTCGGCGATCAGCCTTTCAACCGGTCGTTCACTCCCCCACCGGTGGGACTCGCCCTTAAGACCGAATTCCCGGAAGTAGAAAGTTATACAAGAGCCACTCACCTGAACCATGAGATCATCCATAACGGAGGGCCCGATGGAGCCGGCAGCTCCTTTACGGAAAAAGATCTCTGGGCCGTCGATTCGAATTTTTTGCAGGTCTTCAATTACCCGATGGCAGAAGGCGATGCTGCGGGCTGTCTGATAAAATATCATTCCGTTGTGCTGACGCAAGCCACTGCGAAAAAGTATTTCGGAAAAGAGCCCGCCATTGGAAAGACCCTCCTTTTCGATGAATACAAGGACCCGTTCGTCGTCACGGCCGTACTCCGGGACCTTCCGGAAGCCTCCTCCATGCAATTCGGGATCCTGATGCCCGTGCGGGATTATCCCCTGATCAAACGCTTCACCTGGAGCTGGGTATTTTGCGCCATGAGCACTTTTGTGGTGCTGAACGAGAAGGTGGCCAGCGATCCTGTAGCCATACAGCGGCTCCAGGCCAAATTCCCGGATATGGTAAAACGGCTGGCCGTAAAGGCATTCGAACGCATCGGGCAGCCTTATGATGAGTTCCTCCGCAAAGGCGGAAGATGGAATTTTTATTTACAGCCCCTGGCGGATATCCATTTACATTCCAGCGGCATCGGCAGTCCGTTTACCAATATAGGAGACATCAAGTATGTCTATATTTTCTCCGCGATCGCCGTATTCATCATCATACTCGCCTGTGTGAATTTCATGAACCTGTCCACGGCCCAGGCGCTGCGCAGGGCGCGGGAAGTGGGTGTACGCAAGGTGCTGGGCTCCTTGAAAGGACAGCTGATCCGGCAGTTCCTTGCGGAGGCCTTGCTTTATTCAGGCATCGCCACCATCCTTGCCTTGTTGCTGCTGGCCCTGCTGATGGAGCCTTTTAACGCCGTTGCGGGCAAGAGCCTGCAATTCTCCGATCTGTTCCATCATGGGATCTGGGCCTTTATCCTGCTGCTGGCTATTGTTACCGGGATGTTGGCAGGCAGTTATCCCGCATTCTACCTTACCTCTTTTCAGCCGGTGGATGTGCTGAAAGGCGGCAACCTGACCTGGAAGAGCTCCGGCAACCGGCTTATCCGCAACGGCCTGGTCGTATTCCAGTTCACCGTATCCATCACGCTGATCATCTGCACCGCCCTCGTGTTCCAGCAACTGCAATACACCCGCAATAAAGATCTTGGCCTGAAGAAAGACAATGTGATGATCATTCCGAATATCGAGAAGCTGAAGGGCGCTGCGGAAAGTTTCCGGCAGGAGGTGGCCAGGATCCCCGGCATCGATCATACGAGCATCTCTACCGGCGTGCCGGCCAACGATTTTTCTAATTTCACCGATTTCTATGTGCCGGAGACCAATGGCGTCACCGAGCGCCTGGCAAAAGATATTCCGCTGTCCTCCTATATCGTCGACGAGGATTTTGTCCCGGCCCTGCACCTGACCATCACCCGGGGAAGAAATTTTTCAAAAGAATTTTCCGACTCCGCCTCCGTGATCGTCAATGAGCGGACGGCCAGACAGATCGGCTGGAAGGAACCTCTGGGCAAGCTCCTTAAATATCCGGGGGGAGGGCAGACCTTCAAAGTGGTGGGCGTGATCAAAGACTTCAATCTTTCGTCCCTGCGGGATACCATCGCCCCATTCGCCTTATTCTATGTGGCCTCGAAATCCAACAACAATGGAGTTTATTTTGCGATAGCCAGTATCGGGACCGGCAATCCCAGCCAGGTATTACGCCAGGTCGAGAGCAAATGGAGGGAATATGCGCCGGGAACGCCCTTCGATTATTCCTTTCTCGACAAAGATTATGAGGCGCTGTACCGTTCGGAGCAACGCATGGGCACCGTGTTCAGCATTTTCACCTTTTTGTCCATCGCGGTGGCCTGTCTGGGCCTGTTCGGCCTTTCCGTATATACGGCCGAAAGAAGGGTAAAAGAGATCGGCATCCGGAAGATCCTTGGCGCCTCCGTCACCAGCGTGATCTCTTTATTGTCCAAAGATTTTTTAAAGCTGGTCATTCTTTCTGCGCTGATCGCTTTCCCCATTGCCTGGTGGGCTACGGGCAAATGGCTGGAAGATTTCGCCTACCGGACACCCATCAGCGTCTGGGTATTCATCGGGTCCGGTCTGATAGCCGTTTGTGTCGCCTTGCTGACGGTGAGTATCCAGGCGGTAAAGGCGGCGCGGGCAAATCCGGCGGACAGTTTAAGAGCTGAATGACCGCCCACATGGCTGATCCTACTAAAATCAGCCGTGTCCTCACGCGTCTTCTGAGCTGAATAAATTAAATCTTTTATATGTTCAGGAACTATTTCGCTGTCGCCTTCAGGAGCCTCGTAAAAAACAAGCTGTACAGCTTTATCAATATCGGAGGTCTTTCGATAGGCATCGGCGCCTGCATGCTCATCCTGTTGTTCGTCGCCCATGAGCATAGCTATGACAAGTTCCATAAGAACGCGGACCGGATCTATTCTTCGTACACCAAAGTGAGGATCGGCGATGATTCCATGCAACTGCCGGTCATGAGTTACCCCACCGGGCCTTCGGTGTTAAAGACCGACCCTTCGGTGGAAAGTTTTTTGCGGGTGCAGGAATCCTACCAGAAGAAAACAGTAGAAGACCCCGCCTCTCCCAAGGTGAAATTTGCCGAAACAGGATTTTCATTCGCCGACAGCAATTTTTTCAGCTTCTTTTCTTTTCGTCTGAAAGAGGGCAACCCGGCGCTGGTCCTTGCCAGGCCCTTCAGCGTCGTCATCAGCGAAGAGATGGCGAAGAAATATTTCGGTAATCGCGATCCCGTAGGAAAGCTGCTGAAATATGACAGCGCCTATACCTTCGAGATCACCGGGGTCTATACTGATCCGCCATCCAATTCCAGCATCCGCTATGGCTTCGTCGCTTCCTTATCGAGCCTGCTGTCCATGAAACAAGGACCGGAGATCCTGAAAGAAGAAGGGGTGGCCTTCGGCAGCTTCATAACGTATTTCAGGCTCAGGCCAGGGGCCCAGCCCGTGGCCGTCCAAAACAGCATCCTTAAATTATCGCACCAGGGCAAACAGGCCGATTGGGCGCCAGCCACCTATTACCTGACCCTCCTGACCAATACGCATCTGGGCATGAATTTCGACGATGATGAAAATATAAAATATCTGACCCTGTTCCCGCTGGTGGCCGGTCTGATCCTTTTGCTGGCCCTGATCAATTATATGAGCCTTGCTACGGCAAGGGCGACCCTACGCGCAAAGGAAGTCGGTGTGCGCAAGGCTTCGGGTGCAAGCCGGTGGAAAATAGCGCAGCAATTTTATCTGGAATCCGCCATCTATACGTTTCTTGCCTTTGCGGGCGGCTATCTGCTGTTCAGGCTCGCCCAACCTGCATTTTTTCACCTGATCCAGCTGACCATCGATCCGTCCTTTATCTATCAGCCGGTCGTTCTCCTGAGTTTCAGCGGGCTGCTGGTCGTCACCATCCTCATCGCGGGCACCTACCCTTCGCTGGTGCTGTCTTCCTATAAACCGGTTGCCGTCCTCTATGGAAAAATGAGTAAACAGAAAGGGGGGCTGGCTATCCGGAAATCGCTGACCATTCTGCAATTTTCCATATCGATCACGCTGATCATCTGTAGTCTTTTCATGGGGCGTCAGCTCGATTTTTTCAGACATACCGCGACCGGAGTGAACCGTGAAAATGTGCTGATGGTGAGTTTCGCGCATACGATCGGTGATCATTATCAGGCTTTCAAAAGAGATGTTGGCGGTCTGTATGGGATCAAACAGGTAGGCACCGCACATTATGCGCTGTATATGGCTTATGACATGGATGAGGCGAACCTTGAAGGGAAGAAAGCAAAGATCTCCATCATCCATATGTCGGTTGATGAGCCGCTGATCTCGCTCCTGCAGCTGCAATGGAAAAACAAACCCCTCAGCGCATCCGTTTATTCAGATGACCATCAGGTGATCGTGAACGAAGCGGCTGTCTCGAAGCTTAACCTGTACCCAAATCCGCTTGGAAAACAGATCATGATCTCCAACAAGAAATATGCGGTCGCGGGCGTAGTAAAGGATTTTGTGTATAATTCACTCCATTCGAAGATCGGGCCGCTCTGTCTGTTCGTGCAGAAAGAGGGATCTGTCAACTGGGGAGCATCCGTGAATGGCTGCCTTTATGCGAGGATCCGGCCGGGAACGAACCTCCCAACCCTGATCGAAAAAGTAAAGAATATCTACGACCGGTATGACTCCAACACACCTTTTGAATATTTGTTCATGGACGACGCTTTTAATGACCGCTATAAGGCCGAAGATAGGCTCGCGGGGATCATGGGAATGTTTACGGGGCTCATCGTCCTGATCGCCTGCCTTGGATTATTCGGGCTCGCCTCTTTTACGGCCACCCAGAAAACAAAGGAGATCGGGATCCGAAAGGTCCTTGGGGCAAGTCTTCAAAGCCTGGTACTCTTGCTGACCAAAGATTTTGTCCTGCCCGTGCTGGCGTCGATCCTCGTCGCCGTGCCGGTGGCCTGGTGGCTTATGCATAAATGGCTGAATAATTTCGCCTATAAGACTAAGCTGGGCTGGGAAGTCTTCTTTTTGTCCTCGGCAGCCGCGTTGATCATCGCCATCCTCACGGTAAGCTTCGAGTCTTTTGGCTCGGCGAGGACGAATCCGGCGAAGAGTTTACGCTCTGAATGAACTACCCACATCGCTGGCGCTTCCAGGATCAGCCACGTCCGCACGCGTCTTCTGAGCTGAATAAGCCACACAAAAAAAGGGCAGGAAATTCCTGCCCCCAAAGCTCCACCGGATAAACGGCCTGGTTAAGGCGTACTACATTTTCTTCATCATATCGTGGCACTTCTGCGCCTCGTTGAGATGCATCTTTAACGTATGCAGGGAACTGTCGGCAAAGGCCCTGATATCGGAATCCGAACCGCTTTTTGCCTCTGCTTCAAATGCCTTGATATCTTTTTTATGATCGTCTACCATCATGCTGATATAGGCCTTGTCAAAATCCTTCCCGCTCTTCTTTGACAGATCGTCCATTTCTTTCTGCTGATCGGGCGAGAGTGCGGTGGGTGTGGTTATATTCTTCGAAGTCGCTACGGTCTTCAGTTTGTCTCCCAGATTGGTATGATCTTTTTCCATCATAGCCCCAAAATCCTTTACATCTTTTGCCATCCCTTTCTGCTGGGCTAACTGACCGAACTGAACTTCCATCATTCCTCCGCTGGTAGCTTCCACCACAAACTGGGCGTCATCCTTGCTGACTGAAACAGGCACAGAGGATACCGTCTGGCTGGCAGAGCTATCGATCTTTGCAACATTGGAGTCCTTGGCTTCCTTTGCGCTGTCTTCTTGTCCGCCGTTGTTACAACTCAGACAAGCGACGCCGAGCGCGAAGGCGGTACAATAATTAAAAAGATTTTTCATGCTGTAGATTTTTATTTTATAAAAATTTTATCTGACCTATTCAAAAGATATGCCATGAAAAATGACGGCGACCTAATAAGATTGTAAGGCCAGTTCCGGAGTTTCCAGATAATAAGGCTTGTAACCGGGACGGCTGGTGGATACCCAGGAATAGACCTGTCGGCGAAGCTCTTGCAGCCATCCGGGATAGGAAGCGGGCGCGCTTTCGAAATAGTCAGCCTTCCCCATCTTTACTTTTATCAGCACAAGGTGGTCGCTGGCTTTTCCCTTTATGTCCTCGTGCATCAGGCCATTGAACTCTTCGGGGTCGGTGACGATAAAGGCCCTGCCTGTTATATGGAGGAAGAAGCGTTTGCCCTTTCTGAAAAATTCCAGCTTCACCGGAAATTCCCTGTCGAACTCGTGGAGAGCTTGCCTTGGCCGGGGGACAAAAAACCACATCTGCCCCAGTTCGTCCACCTTTAAAATGGTCACGATGGTGGTGGAGATCCGTAAAAGGGAAGTGTTCTGACTGAAAAACAAGGCGCTTCTCAAATCCTGTATCTTTTCACGTAGAAAATGGAAATCTGATGGATTCAACATAACTGACATTTTAACAAATAATTTCAAATCCAATACCACTCCCTGATCTGCCTGGAATCCGGGCAATCAAACCGGTATAGAACCGCTCATTATCAATGAAAAAGAAAATGTTGCCTGGCGGACGGAATTGGGTGATGCGTTTTTCCCGTTTAAAGGAAACTGGGTATGCTGAGGAAAAAATTGCACAATATACTGTGCAGTGAATCGGTCCAGCCGGGTGTTTGTGTGATTTGTGGGGTTTGCGGGATGGGTGAAAGCATGTTAGGGGGGACGCCAAAATATCTGGCATAGTTTTTTAATGCTTTAGCACGTTAATGAACCTGAAGAATAAAGGACAGAGCCCTGTGTCTACA
>DATHHO010000111.1:0-21277 GCA_035317125.1 Puia sp. | reverse complement strand
TCTGCAGCCATATACGCATACTGAAATTGTCCGCGCGGCTGAACACGTCCCCTACGCCCGGCACACGCAAGAGCTGATCCCTTACATAGATATTGGCATAGTTATCCATAAAGGGTATGCTGTGCGATCCGTTGGGAGAATAGACAGCCACCAGCATCAGGATGCTTGGGTTACGCTTCAGGGTCGTGATACCCAGACGCTGCACCTGGCTTGGCAGGGCGGGTGTCGCAATGCCCACACGGTTCTGGATATCGAGGGCGACCACGTTCGGATCCGCGCCGATGTCCAGGGTCGCGGTGATCGTCGACTGACCGTTGTTGGCGCTGTTGCTCTGCATATAGGTCAGGCCGGGTACGCCATTCACCTGCGTTTCGATAGCGGTGGTCGTGGTCTGCTCGACCGTCTGAGCGTCTGCCCCGGTAAAATTGCTGGTGATCTGTACCGTCGGCGGCGTTATATTGGGGTACTGGCTGATGGGCATATTGAGAATGGCCAGGCCGCCTACCAGCACGATGACTATCGAAATAACGATAGCCGTTACAGGTCGTCTGAGAAATATATTTGAAGAAGCCATATACTGTTTGTTTTTTTTCTTCGTCCGGCTAAGCCGGACGCTGCGGGGAACCCTTATTCACTATTTTGCAGGAGCTGTTGCGGCTGGTGGTTTCGGGGGGCCGACCTGTATGGCGGAGCTATCCCTTAATTTTTGCACCCCTTCCGTAACCACTTTATCCCCGTTCTGCAGACCCGAACGGATGACGATCTTGTCGCCGATCTTTTGTCCCAGCGACACCTTACGCTGGATGGCCCTGCTGTCGGATGCCAGGTAGACGAAAAATTCACCCAGCTGCTCTACCACCGCCTTGTAGGGTATAAGGAGGGTGCTGTCCCCGCTGGCGTGTCGGATATGCACATTGGTCGTCAGCCCGGGCTTCAGTATCCCTTTTGAATTTGGAAAGATCAGCCTTGCGCGGATGGTGCCTGTCTGTGGATCTACTTCGCGGTCCAGCAGGGACAGATGTCCGGGATTTGGATAAAGGGAGCCGTCGGGCAGGGAAATGGAAAAAACGGAGTCTTTATCTTTTGGCGCTTTCTGCAGGTATTCCGTGAAACGCGGGATCTCGGACTGATCGACGGCGATATCAACAGCCAGCGGATCGTCGGAAGAGATCGAGTTCAGCAGGGTCTGGGGGTACACCGAAGTCCCGACTTTTACCTGCGAGATCCCGATGGTACCGTCGAAAGGAGCGGAAATGACCGAATATTTCAGATTGGTCTGTACGCTCTGCACATTGGCCTGAGCTGCATCCACCTGTCTTTTCTGACTTTCCAGATCAGCCAGTGCATGATCGAGGGTCTGGCGTGCGATGGCATCCTTTTTTGCAAGGTCGGTGTAGCGGTCTGCATCCTGCTGCGACTTGGCCAGATTGGCCTTCGCCACGTTGAGGTTGGCCACGGCCGCTTCATAGGCGGCCCTATACTGCTGCTGATCTATCTCATATAATTTCTGTCCCTTTCTGACATGCTGACCATCCTTAAAAGAAATATCGATGATGTTGCCGGAAACCTGTGGTTTTATATCCACCTGGTTCAACGGGGTCACCGTAGCGGGATAATTATCAAAGTAGGTCGCATTGCCCGGCTGCACGGTGTACAGGTTCACTGCTACCGGCGGGGGCGCCTGTTGTTGTGCAGTTTTCTTGTCACCGTCGCCGCAGGATGCGAGGCCTGACATCAATAAAACAAAGCCGGTCCATCGTGTACTATTTCTCATATAAAAAGATAATTTTTCCATGATTGTTTGATTAATTGAGCTGCACAATACCCAGGGCTTTTTGTACATCGAGCTTGCTGCTCAACACCTGGTACAGAGCATTGCTGTAATTGGACTGGGCATTTCTCAGATCCGTCTCGGCCGTGATGAGGTCAAGATAGGCCTTGATCCCGGACCTGTACTGCAATTCGATGGTATTGAAAACATCCCTGGCGAGCTCGAGGTTTTCTTTCAGGACATAATAATCGTTGAGATTGCCTTTGTAAACGGCCAGCGCCTGCGCATACTGGCTGCTGATCGAATTGCGCAGATTGACGATATCCCAGTCGACACGCTCCACCTGTAGCGCGGCGATACGGATGTCCTGGATCCTTTTGCCGCCCTGGAAGATCGGGAAGGCAAGCGTGAGGCCGGCATAGGAATTTGGAAAAGAGCTGCTGTATAATTTCGAGAATGAGTTATTGAAAAAATTGGTGTTATAGGCTCCGTTGGCGGAGACGACGGGATAATAGCTCCATTTATTATATTTCAGATTGGCCTCCTGCAGACGTTTCTGGGTGAGTATGGACTGATATTCGATCCTGTTCTCAAAATTTACTCCGGTGGTCGTATCGACCAGGATCTGCGCTTCCATCATGGCGCTGTCGTAGGCAAGATGGATATCGTTGTTGGCCGTATAGCCCATCTGTTGTTTCAGGTAGATATATTTCGCCTTCAGCAATTCTTCGTCGGCCTTTTTTTCCGCCTTTGAATTATTCAGGGAAATGGTAGCGCGCTTATAGTCCGTCTTGTCGACCAGACCGCCTTCATACTGGTTGTAAGAATCTTTCAGGTTCCTTTCCAGCCGGAGGATATCATCGGTCAGCACCTCGATCTGTTTCTGCGTGAGCAGGACATCATAAAAGGCTTTGCTGACATTGACGGCCACATCGATCTTGTCGGTGGTGGTCGACTGCCGGATCTGGGTACGCACGTCATTAGCGGTGCGGCTTGCCAGCAGGACATCCCTGTTGAAGATATTCTGGGTTGCGCCGAGGCCTATAATGGAAGCATTCTTCGTTCCGGTAGGGCTATAGGCCCCGTTGACGAAGATTTTCGACAGTTGAAAATTATACTGATAACTGGCGTCGAGATTCAGCTGGGGATACCAGTCCGCCAGTCTGCTCTTTATCTGTGCCTCGGTGATCCTTTCGTCGAGGAGCGCCTGCTGCACGAGCGGGTAATGTTTTTCCGCGTATTGAACGCATTCCTTAAGGGTGGCATCCGTAAGCAGCGTGTCTGCCTTCCCGGTCTGGGCACAGGCAAAGAAAGAAAGGAAACTAAATCCGCTGCCGACGAATGCTGAGTAAAATATTTTCTTCATAATAGTTGCTATAAATTATAACTCCCCGTAACCAGGGGTCCGGGGAATGGCAAAATCGTCAGGATAACACAAATGGCTTCTAATGGGTTTGCAAATATAAAGATGATTTGTTATTCAGGAGATTAGATTCTGATTAACATCCGCTTATGATGACCTGATAACACATGGACGGAATTTTTGTTTACGATATCTTTGTCTTTCAATTTTTTCATACCATGCCGATCCATACCATTTTAGGCGCCGGAGGGGTGATTGCGGATGAGCTTTCCGCGGAGCTGGTCCGTCATGGAGAGCCCGTAAGACTGGTATCCCGCCACCCGGCCGAACGTCAGGGCGCCGTCTCCCATCCCGCCGACATTACCGATCAGGCACAAACGGTCCAGGCCGTCCATGGCTCTTCCGTCGTCTATTTATGTGCAGGTCTCCCGTACGATTATTCCGTCTGGAGGCAGCAGTGGCCGAAGATCATGACCAATACCATCGAGGCCTGCAGGCGGGCCGACGCCAGGCTGATCTTTTTTGACAACGTGTATATGTACGGAAAGGTAGATGGAGTGATGACCGAAGATACGCCTTACGATCCCTGTAGCCGGAAAGGTGATCTCCGTGCCCGGATCGCCACACAGCTCATGAGCGAGGTCCGCAGAGGCAATATCACCGCCTCCATAGCCCGTTCGGCCGATTTCTACGGACCGGGATCGCTCAGGACCGGCATACCCAACCTGCTCGTTTTTGCCCGGCTTGCCAAAGGGAAGACGGCACAATGGCTGGTAAATGCGGGTATGAGGCATTCATTCACCTATACCCCCGACGCCGCAAAAGCATTGTATCTCCTTGCCCGGGATGAAGGGTCCTGGAATCAGGCCTGGCATCTGCCAACGGCAGCCAACCCGCTCACCGGTTCGGAATTCATCGCGCTGGCGGCACGGAACATGGGGGTATCCTCCCACTATTCCCTGCTGAGCAAATGGATGATCGGGCTTGGAGGGCTTTTTGACAAAACAACGGCGGAACTTAAGGAAATGCTTTATCAGTATGAGTCGCCATATCTGTTCGACTCATCCAAATTTGAAAAAGCATACGCATTCAAACCGGTGTCCTGCGAAGAGGGTATAAAAACAACGGCCGATGCCTATAAGAACGACACTGGCGCATGATGCTGTGAATGGGTGATAGAGTCTCACAGTGAACAGATCAGAAACGGGCGCATCAGGTATGGAATAAAAACAGGACAGACAGGAGGAGCTTAAGGGAGAATTCTACCGAAAAGCTAGCGAAATAAAATGACCGGAACAAATATTTCCGGGCTGAGAGCGTGCAGTGAGCGCGGGGCAGTTGCGGAGGCCGGTGATTGTGCGCGGGCCGGCCGGGAACGATGGCGTAACTAATTTGCGGGGATATATTCCGATATGCTAATTTGGTGACCATGAAGCAAAAATCAACGATTGCATGGGCCACCCTGTTCTTTCTTCTCCATCTCTGTCCAGACGCTGGTTCCGTCCGGGCCCAGACCGCCGGCAGCTCCGGAGCGGAGAACTCTCCAGCGCACAGTCCCGGAGCATTCCGTTCCGCAGCGGGAACGACAGAAAAAGACATCCCCTATTATATTTCGCATGCTCCTTTCCCGATGCAGCCGGTCGCGGCGCCCGTGATCCCGGACCGTGCATTCAGCATCCTGGATTATGGAGCAGTAGGTGACGGGCAAACCCTGAATACGGCAGCATTTGAAAAAGCCATAGGAGCTTGTGCAGCAGCCGGAGGCGGGAGACTGACCGTGCCGGCAGGACTCTGGCTGACGGGTCCGATAGCCTTGAAAAGCAATATCGATCTTCATCTGGAACGGGAAGCGCTCGTGGTCTTTACGAGGGATCATACGCAATACCCCATGATCCCTCCACCGGGCGGGGGTCATAATCCTATCGTCGCCTCCCCTGTTTATGGATTTAACCTGCAGAATATCGCGATCACCGGTGAGGGAATCCTGGATGGCGGCGGAGATTCCTGGAGACCCGTGAAGAAGAACAAGACCACTGCGGGCCAGTGGAAGGAGTTGGTTGCGACGAGCGGCAGCGTGGTCAGTCCCGATGGGGAGGTCTGGTGGCCGAACAAAGATGGCGCCGAAGGCGACCGGCTGCGACCCTATATGGTGTACCTGGTCAATTGCCACAATATATTGATAGAAGGGGTTACGATCCGCAACTCGCCCAAATTCGTTTTTTATCCCAATAACTGCAGCGAACTCACAATGAGCCGGGTGAATATCTTTAATGAATGGTGGGCGCAGAATGGGGACGGGATCGATATCAGCGCGTGCAGGAATGTCATCCTGTACCGGTGTACAGTAAGCGCGGGCGATGATGGGATCTGTATGAAGTCCAGCGGCAAGGCAGGCCTGGAGAATGTGATCGTGGCGGGATGCACCGTATATCGTGCCCATGGCGGATTTGTCATCGGCAGCAACACCGATGGCGGCATGCGCAATATAGCGGTGAGCGACTGCAGCTTTATCGGTACGGACGTAGGGTTGCGGTTCAAAAGCAATATGGGAAGGGGCGGACTGGTGAGCGGGATATTTATAAGGGACATTACCATGCGGGATATCGTCAATGAAGCGGTGCTGTTCGATACGTATTATGAGAATGTACCTGCCGGCGCTGTCAGAGATCCGTCGAAGGCTTTGCCGAAGGACAAGGTGCCGGAGTTCCGCGATTTTCATATCAGTCATGTCTGGTGCAGCGGCGCGAAGACAGCCATCTCGATCACAGGGCTGCCGGATATGCCTGTCAGCGAGATCCATTTCGACAGCGTAGTCATCTCCTCCATCAGAGGGCTGGTCGCCAGCCAGGCGAAGAAGATCGGGCTCAGCCATGTAAAGCTGATCACAGTAGAGCTGCCGGTGGTGCGGGCGGATAAGACGGCGGAGGTGGAGGTGAAGGATTGAGGGAGGCCATCGGCGGGGTGACGGGAGGATCGATGGGGGCGACGGGCAGACTGCGGGGTTGGATCGTCCGGGTTGGCTGGGGAGGTTGGGGCAGTGCGGGTTAGGTCAGCGGGCGAGGTCTTCGCGTTCCTGTTTCAATGCCCGGAGCATCTGGCCGTAATCCCAGCCTTTTTCCATTGCCTTCACGATGCTGGCAATTCTTTTGGCCCGGGTAGTATCGGTCTTTGCCGCTTTGACCCAGTTGCCATAATA
This sequence comes from Puia sp., assembly GCA_035317125.1. Taxonomy (GTDB): domain Bacteria; phylum Bacteroidota; class Bacteroidia; order Chitinophagales; family Chitinophagaceae; genus Puia. Next base: position 14,947 of record DATHHO010000111.1, on the reverse strand, counting down.
GTTCTGATGAGATCTGGGGAGCGCCTTGAATTTCTCCAGGGCGATGGGCTCGTCGGCAAGGCATTCTAAAAGATCTGCGGGGGGCCTGATCACCGCCTTGTCCTCCTCCATCCGGATCTCAAGCGTTGCTCCTTTGTTCTTGCCGATGGCCTTGCGCACAGCAGCCTTCAGGGGCATAATGAAATCGCCCTCTCCCATAGGAAGAAGGGCGACTTTATTAAATTCATAATTATCCAGACGGCCTTTTACACGAAACGATTTTTTGATGCTTGGCTTGAGCTTTGTGGCGATAGCTGCCGGGACCCTGATATAGGACCAGCCGGTCTTTTCACCCTGCTCAGCAAACTGAAGTATTTTTGCCGTGAACTGCACCATGAGATGGGTCAGGCCTTTTCTTTATCCGTGGCTTTTTTCTTTTTTACCTTAAGAGCCGCTGTGATCGCCTTGCTCAGGTTATCATAGGTGGGCTTGCCGGTGAACAGCTCTCCGTTGATGAAGAAAGCAGGTACATCCCGTACCCCTTTATCCAGACCTTCGAGCAGATCGCTTCGGACCTGCCAGCCATAGGTCGAATTGACGAGGTCGTCGAGGAATTTCTTGTTCACCACTCCCACGTCCTTTGCATATTCCCGAAGGCTGATCGCACCGAGACGGCGGCGATGGGCGAAGAGCATGTTATGCATCTCCCAGAATTTACCTTCCTGGGCGGCGCCCAGGGAAGCTTCGGCAGCCTTCATGGAATGCTGGTGGATCTTGGTCAGGGGAAAATGGCGGTAGTTAAACCGCATCTTGCCCTCGTATTCTTTTAGTAATTTATCCACTACCTCGTTCACTTTTGCGCAGGCCTCGCTTTCGTAATCGCCATACTGCATCAGCGTAACCGGTGCTTTAAGATCTCCTACAAAAATGTCTTTTGTGGGGATGATCTCGATTATTTCCTTTGCTTTCATTGCCATAATCTTCTATTTAACAAATTTTATTGCATTTGGTTCTGGCAATCCAATCATTTAGTCCCTTTTACCATTTGCCTTTTCGAGGTTGGGGATCTCACTCCGGAAGACCACCGTCCCGTCGAAAACGTCGACGAGTACGGGATGGCTTTTATCGATATCCCCGGCCAGTATCCTTTTGCTCAACTTATTTACTATTTCCTTCTGTATCAACCTCTTCAGCGGTCGGGCTCCAAACTGTGGGTCGAACCCGTTCTCCGCCAGATATTCGATGGCGTAATCGCTGAAATGCAGGTCGATCCCGTTCTTTACCACCAGTTCCTTCAGGCCGTCAAGCTGGATCCGGATGATACCCTTTATTTCACTTTTCAGGAGGGGCTGGAACATGATCACCTCGTCGATCCGGTTGAGGAATTCCGGCCGGATCGTCTGCCGGAGCAGGTTCAGGACCTCGACTTTTGTCTTTTCCACCACGTCTTCCCGGTTCTTCTCCGTAATATCCTCAAAATTGGCCTGGATGATATGGCTGCCCAGGTTGCTGGTCATGATGATGATCGTGTTCTTAAAATTGACCACCCTGCCCTTGTTATCGGTCAGCCTGCCATCGTCCAATACCTGCAATAATACGTTAAAAACGTCAGGATGCGCTTTTTCAATCTCATCCAGCAGAATTACGCTGTAGGGCTTGCGCCGGACAGCCTCCGTCAGCTGACCTCCCTCATCGTACCCGACGTATCCGGGAGGCGCTCCCACCAAACGGCTTACGGTGTGCTTTTCCTGGTATTCGCTCATGTCGATGCGGGTCATCATACCTTCATCGTCAAACAGATATCCAGCTAAAGCTTTAGCAAGCTCCGTTTTACCCACTCCGGTAGTACCCAGGAAGATAAAGGAACCGATGGGCCGTCTTGGATCCTGTAATCCCGCCCGGCTTCTCCGGATAGCATCTGCTACCGCCTCGATGGCTTCATCCTGGCCCACTACCCTTTTATGCAGCTCATCTTCGAGGTTCAATAATTTCTCTTTTTCGCTCTGGAGCATTTTGGAGATGGGAATACCGGTCGCTTTCGCAACGGCTTCTGCAATATCTTCCGCATCGACCTCTTCTTTCATGAGGCGGGAATTCGCGCTGATCGCAGCCAGTTGGGCGGAATAGTCTTCCACGATCTTCTCCTGCTCTTTGACCTTCCCGTAACGGATCTCGGCTACCTTTCCATAATCCCCTTCCCGTTCGGCTTTTTCAGCGACCTGTTTCAGGTTCTCGATCTCGGCTTTTGCGTTCTGGAGCTTTTCCACCAGCTCTTTCTCCTGGCGCCATTTGGCCTTCAGGGTATCGCGTTCGACGCTGAGATTACCGATCTCCGCATTCAATTCCCTTAATTTTTCTTCATCGTGCTCTCTTTTTATCGCCTCGCGTTCTATTTCAAGCTGCCGGATGCTCCTTTCCAGCTTATCCAGCTCTTCCGGCATGGAGTTCATTTCGAGACGCAGCTTAGCCGCGCTCTCGTCGATAAGATCGATCGCCTTGTCAGGCAGGAACCGGTCGGTGATATAGCGGTGTGACAATTCTACCGCAGCAATGATCGCTTCATCCCTGATCCGGACATGGTGATGGGTCTCATACCTGTCTTTCAATCCCCGTAATATGGAAATGGCATCTTCGGTGCTGGGCTCATTGATGAGCACTTTCTGAAAGCGCCGTTCGAGGGCCTTATCCTTTTCAAAAAATTTCTGGTATTCATTAAGGGTGGTAGCGCCGATAGCCCGGAGCTCGCCGCGGGCGAGCGCCGGCTTCAGGATATTGGCCGCGTCCATGGCGCCTTCTCCACCACCTGCGCCTACGAGGGTATGGATCTCGTCAATAAAGAGGATGATCTGGCCATCGCTGTCGCCTACTTCTTTCACCACGCTCTTCAGGCGTTCTTCAAATTCACCTTTGTATTTGGCGCCGGCTATCAGCTGGCCCATGTCGAGTGCGTATATAATTTTCGATTTCAGGTTCTCCGGGACGTCGCCATTCACGATGCGGTGCGCCAGCCCTTCGGCGATGGCTGTCTTGCCCACGCCGGGCTCGCCCACGAGGATGGGGTTATTCTTGCTGCGGCGGGAGAGAATATGCAGGGTCCTGCGGATCTCTTCATCGCGTCCGATCACAGGATCGAGCTTTCCCTGGCGGGCCAGCTCATTCAGGTCCTTTGCAAATTTATTCAGTGCGTTGAAGGTCGAATCCTGGGTCTGCGAGGAGACGGTACCACCCTTGCGAAGCTCTTTTATGGCGGCGATCAGGCCTTTTTCGGTCAGCCCGGCGTCCTTGAGCAGCTTAGCCGTATCGTCATTCCCCTGGACGATGGCCAGCAGGAGATGCTCTACGCTGACAAATTCATCCCCGAACTGCCGAAGGACGGAGCCAGCCCGCAGAATGGCATTATTGGCTTCGCGGCTGAGAGACTGGGCGGGCTCGCCGCCATTGGCTTTGGGCAATTTAGCGATGGCTTCGTCGAGCTTACTCTCCACGAAATTCAGGTTCACGTTATTCTTTTTCAGCAGGAACCCTACCAGGGAGTCTTCTTCCTTTAGCAACGACCGGAGGATATGGTCCGTATCGATGGCAGGGTTTGCCTGGTTGAAGGCAAGCTGCTGCGCTGCGGCGATTGCCTCCTGCGCCTTTATGGTAAAATTATTAAGGTTCATATATTAACTTTTCCTTTTAAATTTAGTATTAATCTTGTGGTCTATTGTGGTCAAATTCCAATCCAAAGCTACAATTCAGAAACTATGTCATATAAATTCAAAACTGCCTGTCTTTCATTCAGTTTGATGGCTATTTCCCTGCTAAAGTGGCTGCCTTCCCCGGCCCAGAAAAAGGCTGTCCCTCCCCCATCTCCTTACAATTTTGAAGCCGTGGATCAGCTGTTCAAGCAAAATCAGAAGTCACTGGGAAATAATTTCGTGGCCCTTATCTGGAAAGATGGGAAAGTCGTTTATCAGAATGCGGGAAGTCCTGACTTCACCGCGAAGATGCAGGCCCCTATAGGGGGGGCGGGTAACTGGATGACCGCTGCGCTGGTCATGACCTTTGTCGATGAGGGTAAATTATCCCTTGACGACAAGGTGAGCAAGTATATACCGCTGTTCACCACATATAGCAAAGGGTATATCACGATCCGCAACTGCCTGACCAATACGTCGGGTGTGCAGGGAGATGCGGAAGGATTTGGAAAGATGATGCAAAAGAGCAAATTTGAAAGTCTGGAGGATGCGGTCAATTCTTATGCATCGAAGAGAAGGATCATCTCGAACCCTGGAACCGAATTTTTGCCCAATAGCGTGGGCCCCGATATCGCGGCCCGGGTGCTGGAGATCATCGGAAAGAAGGGCTTCGACCGGCTGATGCAGGAGAGGATCATCCGGCCGCTGAAGATGCGGAGCACGAGCTTTTCCAATGAAGAAGGCGGGGCTGTAGATCCATCGGGAGGCGCCCGTTCGTCGGCAAACGACTATATAAATTTCCTGGTCATGCTGATGAATAATGGCGAATTCGAAGGCAAGCGGGTGCTGAGCGAGAAGGCCGTGAAAGAAATGGAAACGGCCCAGTTCGGATCTCTTGCCGCCAAAGGCGTGCCTGTAACCCTGGCGGCGGCCCATTACGGGTTGGGTGCATGGATAATGCAATCGGGACCGGATGGAAGCGCGCAGGTCTTAAGCGCTCCTAACCTGCTCGGCACCGCGCCGTTCATCGACAAGTGCCGCGGTTATGCTGCGATCCTGATCGTGCTGAAGCCGGAGGAAGAGAAAAAAAACCTGGCGCAGAGTATGAAGGGGCTCATCGACCAGGCCATCGGTGGAGGCTGTAATTAATTCTTCACCAGCACGACCCGACTGTGGTCGGCCTTATACAGCTGCTCGTAGAATTTTACGAGGCTCGCATAGTCGGAGGCGGGGAAACGCCCACCGTATTTTTCATTGCTGCGGTAATAGGTTATTTTATCTCCCTGTACTTTCACTGAAGCGTTGTATCTACCGAACTTCGTGTCGATATGAATGTCCTGCGGGATGGATTCCGGGGTATAGCCGGCTGGTACGCTGAGCGTAATGCTGTCGATATCCCTGTACCCCTCTTTGTAGACAAATTCATATTTCCTTGCCGAATCCGCCGGCAGCCTCAGGTTGCTTTTATTAAATAAATTGGGCGTGATGAACAGGCGTTTGCCTGAGGCATTGGCATAGCTGGGCGAGAGGACATGGAGATATTCCTTCATAACTGGCAAGGGTCCGCGCTGTTCTTCATAATGGCTTTTATCGACCTTATAGGTGGGAAGGCTCAGCAGCGTGTTCAGGTATTTTTCGCGCTCATCGCCGGATGCGTTCATGAGCTCCTGCGGAAGATCCTGCTGGGTCCCTGTATAAACGGTATTTACGTCCGCCTCCAGATTGCCTTCGCCGTTGATATTGGCATTCACCACACGGCTTTGCAGATTATCGGCCGGAGAATAGCTGGGAGTGCGGACAATATGCCCGCCTGTCTCATCGATGAGAATGGCTTTGCGACCTCCGGTGAAACTCCCCATATATCCCGGTGACACGGTCTGGCTGGTGCATTCGAGCCATACGGTGTCCTTGTCGAGCGGAACACAGGAGATGACATGATTGCCCTGAAGACTGGGGAAATCATCGACCAGATCGGGTACATCCTCGCCTCCGTAGATCACTACATATTTTCCCGTGATGCCTGCCTCCTTGAGGAGGGCAACCATATAATTGGAGAGCGCCTTGCAATCCCCATAACGTTTGGTCGCTACATAATCGGCGGAAAAAGGCTGCCAGCCGCCGATGCCCAATTGTATGCTGATATAATGCGTGTTCTTCTGGAGGAAGTCGTAGAGCGCATATATTTTCTGCTTCGGATCTTTGAGGTTGTCCGTCAGCTCGTGTACTTTCTTTTTGATATCGTCGGGCAACGCATCCCTTCCTGCACGCAGTTGGTTGATGAACTTTCCAAAATTCTCCCAGCTGGACATATTCCCCTTATACCCCTGGGCCTCGAAATCCGATGGAGCGATCAGGATGTGTGGCGCCATTTCCCTCCAGTGTGGGCCCGAGGTCTCCGTCAGCCGGGCAGGCAGGTTGCTGGCTTCCCAGGTATAGATCTTTTTATCCCCGGATTCGGTGATGACGGGTTGCATGCCGCAGTTGACGGGTTTATAGCGGACCATATAATCTTTTGGCGCAATGATCGTGTATTTGCTGTGCTGTGAGGATATGCCGGAATTAAGAAGAGGCGACCAGCCGGGAAAATGCAGGATGCCGCTCATCTCATCTTCTTCCTCGTAGGAGACGGTATAGGGATAGGTCCGGTAGTAAAAGTCGTAAGCCTTATATCTTTCATCATCCATAAGGGTGCCTTCGCTGATATAGCTCCTGTCCTCCATTTCCTTTTTCTTTACGTGTTTCAGCTCTTTGCCCGTAGCGTCGTAGAGAACGCCATAAATGGAATTGATAGAATTGAATTTATCATACGAACTCTCGAAGCTGCCGATATTGTTCCCATTTTCGTTCATAATGGTGTACACGTGCCGCTCTTTTATGATCGCTTTCGAGGGAGACTTGATCTCAAGGATAATTTCTCCCTCGCGTTCCACAACCCTCGCGTTCTTTGTCATCGAATCGGGGATCAGATGCGCGTTGAAGGTCTGAGCGATCAGGCCAGGGGAGGTGGTAAGCAATAAACAAAATAAGCCGTATCTCATAGTCTATTTTTTCTTTTTAAATACGATCTGCTCGCTTTCTTTTTTTACGATAAGTGCATAAAAGTCACGCAGGACATTGTATTCTTCCGGGTTGAAATTAGCTTTGTTCAGCTTGACCCGGGACCGGAGCTGGATAGTGCTTTCATCTTTTACGATGATATATTCAAAAAAACCCTGGTCACCATTGTACAATATTTTTGCAGATTGCGGAAGCTCCTCCACCGTATAGCCTTTGGGTATCTCCATGTTCAGGACATAAATCTTATCGAAGGCGCTTGGCATTTCTACGGGGTAGACCCTTTCCGCCGATTTGAATGGGTTTTCCTCGAAGGCATTCCCCGCAATGAGTGGATTGAAATAAACGACATCCGATGTGCCATCGAAAGGCATAGTGAAATCATAACTGATCTTCACCGGATCTTCCAATATTTTCAGGGAGTCGATCGACGTATTGCTGATCAGGATCCCGCCCGTGCACAAAGCCTGGAGGTCCTTGAAAAACCCCTTTTCACCGTCCTTGTGGACCTTTTCGCGTATGTTGCTGGACTCGAAATAGCCGGGCACGATCTGCACTCCGCCGGTAAGTCCCGCCTTTTCGTCATTGGAAATAAATACGGTCGTTATCTTATTCTCCCGGACAGAATCGGCATCTAAATAAACGGGAGCGGGGGATTCCTTATTAATGATTCGTGAATGACCATTATAACAATCTTCGGGCAAATGGTTGAATCCGGTCCAGGGCCGGCTGGCATCCAGGAAATACATCGCAGAATCGATCCTGGCTACGCAAATAATATAATTGAACCCAGCTAAAACAGGATAGGCGCTGTTGGTAAACCCATTTCTGCGCGTGCTCAGCATCAGAGGATCAGCGATAATGTTTTCATGTTTCAGCATGGCAACCAGGAGCAGATTAATGGCAGCATTGTTGCCTGTCCTCGTCTTAAAGACAGTTTTCAGCGGATTGTCCGGGAGTATCCAACCAGCGTACTTGCAGGTGAAGCTATCCCTCATGAAAGCATAGATATTTTTTGCTTTTTCCAGTGGGGCCATTGCCGGTCTTGTAATATATTTAAGCTCATCGTCCATCCAGCCATTGCGGCTGTCCAGGTCGGCACCAAAAAAATCTGCTTTTAGCAATTGCTCGCTGAGACCCGACCAGGTGCTTAGTTTGCTTTCCGTTTGGAAGCCATCTGGGAAATTATTCCGGGAAAACTGGAATTCAATCTTTGCAATATGATTTTTCAGGGTAGTGGTAAACTTTTCTTCTTTAAGGGCGGGGATATTCGTCATTCCCCAATGATGATCCGACACAGTGCCGTTTAAAGGCTGGGGCATGGATGAACGGCTTGTCTGGCTAACCCCACGAAAACGGACCTCTTTGGTGGTGACCGTCTCTTTGATGGGCAAATAACCCTGGCTTAAAACGACAAACTTAAAAAAATCGGGGATCTCTGCATCATACTCGCTTCTCAGACATGGAAAATTACCCTGAAATTCCCAGGGCTGTATATTATGCAGGTAACCGGAAGTCAGGGTAAAGGAATATTCAATGATCGATCCCACTTTCACGGCCGGAAAAGTGAATTTTTTAGCCTCCAGGTTCCTTGTGATCTTATCAGTAAAGACCGAATTATTGTCGAGCGGGGTCTCCACGACCTTCCCATTTTCGAGATTATAAGTGACGGCCTTCAGATCCTGCATCTCTTCGAGTGTGCCACCGTTAGAATATAGATGGACCTGGACCACGGCCGCGTCCAATCCGCTGTGCTGTAAGATCTTCACACGCCTGAAACGATGAAATTCCAGGTTTAACGGATATCTTCCGGTGTTGGTGAATTCCGAGTGACCAATATCAGCCAGCACGACCGCTCCAGCACCCGTATCTATTTTTTGCGCGGAAAGGTCAAAATCCGCGGGTGTGATCTTTCCCATCTTCAGGTTGTATCTGTCCTGGGCAAAAAGGGTCGTGTGCCCCAGTAAAAGCATGAAAAGAGAAAAACAGACGATCGGTTTTTTAGCCATGTTTCTTTTTAAATACGATCTGCTCGCTTTCTTTTTTTACGACGAAGGCATAGAAATCACGCAGGACATTGTATTCTTCCGGCTTAAAATTTGCCTTGAGCAATTTCAGACGAGCACGGAGCTGGATGGTATTCTCATCTTTAACGACAAGGTATTCAAAAAAACCTTCGTCCTCGTTGTATAATATCCTGGTCGATTTGGGTATCTCTTCCACCGTATAGCCCGCCGGTATCTCCATATTCAGGATGTAGGTATTGTCCATGGCGCAGGGCATTTCCACGGGATACTTTCTTTCCGCCGCCTTGAACGGATTTGTCTTGTACACATCCGCGGCCATCAGCGGGTTGAAATAGGCGATATCTTCGGTGCTGTCGAAATGCATGTTGAATTCGTAGGTGACCTTCACGGGATCTTCCAGCCGCTTGAGCGAGTCGATACCGGTGTTGGCAATCTCTATCCCGCCTGTATAACCCGCCTGGATCTCTTTAAAGAATTCCTTTTCTCCTTTCTCGTGAACCTTTTCCCTGATCCTGCTGGATTCGAAATATCCGGGAACGGTCTGCACCCCGACGCTCAGTCCTCCTTTGCTATCGTTGGAAACAAATACGATAGTCGTCTTTCTTTCCTTAATGGAGTCGGCATCGAAATAGACCGGGAGAGGAGCTGTCTTGTTGACCACGCGCGCATGGCCATTGTAGCATTCCTGGGGCAGGTGATCGAAGCCGATCCATGGATGGCTGGCATCGAGGAAATAAACGGAAGAATCTATCGTCGCCGAACAGATCGTATAGTTGAAGCGCTCCATCAGCGGATAGACCTCGTTTGTGTAGCCATGTCCGCGCGTACTCAATATGATGGGATCGGCGCTGATGTGCTCATGGTTCAGCATGGCTACCAGCATCAGATTAAGAGCGGCAGCGTTTCCTTTCCGGTTCTTAAACGTCGTTTTCAACGGATTGTCCGAGAAAAGGGTATAATGGTCTGTGCAGATAATATTTTCCTGGATCCAGGAAAAGATCTTTTTTGCTTTTTCCAGTGGGGTCGTGGCGCCTTTGGTGATATTCTTCATTTCCTCGTCCATCCAACCGTTGTGGCTGCCGAGGTCTGCACCGAAATCATCTTCCTTCAGGAGCGCTTCGGTGGCGGTGAACCAGTTGCCCATCTGGTCTTTGGGAATTGAATGTGGGAAATCGTATTGAGAGAGCTGGAACTCGATCTTGGAAATATGATTCCGGAGGGTGGTGGTAAAGCCTTCTTCCGTGAGAGCCGGGACGTTCTTCATGATCCAGTGATGGTCCACCACTTCATCTTCGACAGGCACCATTTCATCCCGGTCCGCTCCGCCCGGGACCATTACCCGAAAAGTCGTGTTCCTGGACGACGAGGTCTTTGTGAAAGGCAGGTAGCCCTGACTGAGAAAAACATACCGGAAGAAATGAGGGATATCGGCTTCATATTCGCTCCACAGAACGGGATAAGGGCCCTGAAATTCCCAGGGTTGCATGTTGAACAGGAAGTCGGAGATCTGGGTATAGGAGTATTCGATCACCGAGCCTTCTTTTACCGCCGGGAAAGTGAATTTTTTTGCTAAAAGGTTCTTGCTGATCTTGTCGGTAAAGACCGATTTATCATCCAGCCGGGTCTCGACGATCTTGCCGTTCTCCAGATTATAAGTCACGGCCTTGAGGCCGTCCAGCTTTTCCACCGCAGAGCCGTTGGAATAAAGAGGAATCTCGACCTTGGCGGCATCGAACCCATTTTTATTCAAGATCTTCATCCTGCAGAAGTGACGGAACTTGAGTGAGAACCAACCCTTGCTGTTGCCCTCGAATTCAGAGCTGCCGATATCGGCGATCACAACTGCCGCAGCGCCGGAATCTATCGTTTGTTTTGAAAGATCAAAGTCGGCGGGAGAAATTTTTCCAAATTTTACAGTCGACTTGCTTTGTGCAAAGACAAGGGCCGGCGCCAGGAGAAAGGCCGGCAGGATCAGGCGGATGAGTATCTTTTTATTCATGGACTACGATTTTTTCTTCAGCACGATCTGTTCGCTTTCTTTCTTAACGATATAAGCAAAGAAATCGCGCAGGTTGGTATAATCTTCCGGTAAAAAATAAGCGCGGTTCAGCTTGACCCGGGCGCGCAATTGGATCGTACTGCCTTCTGCAGCTACCAGATATTCAAAAAGGCCATCCGTCCCGTTGAATGCCACCTTTGTTGATTTTGGCAGCTCTTCGATGGTGTAGCCCGCAGGGATCTCCATGTTGAAAATATATACATCGTCAAAGGCGGAGGGCATTTCTACGGGATATTTCCTTTCGGCGGCCTTGAACGGATTCTCCCGGTAAGCATCGGCAAACAGCGGATTAAAATAGATCATAGGGGATCCGGCAGCCTGCTTAAGCCGGAATTCGTAATGTACGAAGGCTGGCATTTCCGGCTTGTCGAGGGAGTCGATGCCTGTGTTGCTGATGTCCAGATCTTCTCCATAAGAAGTCTGTATATTCTTGAAAAATTCCTTTTCCCCGGTGCTGCCGAGCTTGACGCGGGTATTGTAGGACTCGAGCTCACCCAGCGTGGATTGATAGCTGCCTTCGATCTCACCTTTGTCATTATTGGTCAGCAGGACCATGGTCATTTTCTTCTCCTTCAGAGAATCTGCATTAAACCAGACCGAGCCCGAGTCGCTTGTGCTGATAATGCGCGCATGGCCATTATAACAATCGCCGGCTAACTGGCCGAAGCCCAGCTGAGAATGCGCTGCATCCAGATAATAGATCTTGTCCCCAACCTTCACCCTGGCTATCACATAGTTCAGCTTTTCCATGATGGGGTAATTGGAAGGGTTAAAGCCATGTTCGCGTGTGCTGAGCAATACAGGGTCAGCTGGAAAGCCCTTCTTCCGCAACATGGCCACCAGCAGGAGATTGAGGTCTGCCGCCGTACCGTTCTTCTTTTTCAGGACATCGCCGAGCGTAGTTTTTAAATAGATGCTGTTATTATTTATGCAGGTGAAATTATTGGTCAAATAATAATAGACCAGCCTGGCCTGGTCAAGCGGTTCGACGTTATCGACGCCGATCTTATCGGTTACCGGGCTCAGCCAGTCCAGATCACCCTGGAGGGGAACACCGAAATGATCGCTGGCCATCAATTGCTCTGTCGCTCTTTTCCAGCTGTTCATCTCTTCACTCACCGACTCATTATTATTTGTCTGCGACAGCTGGAAATCAATCTTATCCAGATAATTCGCCGGAGTGGAAATAAAATTCTCCACATTAAAGGCCGGGATATTCTTCATGGCCCAGCTATGTTTGACCGTATGGGCTGTAATTGTAAGATCATTATTTGTTTCCGATATGGAGCCTTCTCCACCCTTTTGTATGATCTTATACAATTCCCGACCCTCGGATCCTTTATCCACGCAGAAATCATGAATGCCTTGCTTTATAAAGACGTACGATAGTGACTGAGGTATTACGACCTCGTATTCGCTCCAGAGGCAGGGATAGCTGCGGGACTGGAATTCCCAGGTAGGAAGGCGGAAATCAAAGGGAGAAGTGATCGTATAGGTGAACTCGATGATTGAGCCGACCTTTACGGCGGGCATCGTAAATTTTTTAACCTGCCAATTCTTATTCAGGTTCTCTTCGAAGATGTCCTTTTTATCAAGTTTGGCTTCTATCACCTTGCCGCTCTCCAGGTTATAGGTTGAACCGGTCAGGTTGTCCACCTTCTCCATCCGGTCTTCTTTCCCATAGAGATCAATCTCTTCCGAAGCCGCCTCAAAGGCCTTCTTGTTCACTATTTTTATCCTTCTTTCCCTTTTGTAGACATAAGAGAACCAACCGAACTTGTTGCCTACGAAATGGGTAGTGCCTTTATCGGAAAGGACGACAGCATTGGCATTACTGTCAATAATAGAAGACGTAGGAAGGATGAAGTCCTCCGGCGAAACTTTACCGAACTGAACTTTTGATTTGTCCTGGGCATTAAGATAGCTTTGCAGCAGGCTCAGGCATAGGATAACGATCAGCAACCGTTTAGGATTCATGTGAGTGGGGTTGGGGTAGTAAAACGACGACAAATTAGATAAATTGCTGAAATTACCGCGCTAATAAGTAGAAACCATTATTAAAATTTGAATAAAAATAACGATACGAGGTTGATCAAACAGTGGGCGCGGGAGGCAGGATTTGACTATTGCGGCATTGCGCGGGCTGTACCACTGGATGAGGATGCGCGCCGGCTGGAGATCTGGCTGAACAAAGGCATGAACGGGTCTATGCAGTATATGGAAAATCATTTCGATATGCGGATCGATCCTGCCAGGCTGGTGCCGGGGGCCAAATCAGTGATTACCATGCTGATGAACTATTTCCCCGCGCAGCAGCAGGCAGTGGATGCCCCCAGGATCGCCCGGTATGCGTATGGAAAGGACTACCACGAGGTGATCCGGGCCAGACTGAACCAGCTGCTGTTCCGGATGAGAGAGAACATCGGAGAGGTCAACGGGCGTGGATTTGTGGATAGCGCTCCTGTACTGGAAAGAAGCTGGGCGGTCCGCAGCGGGCTGGGATGGGTCGGGAAGAATGGCAACCTGCTGAACAAACAGGCCGGTTCCTTCTTTTTTATCGCCTCCATGATCGTCGACCTCGAGCTGGAATATGACGATCCTTTTGCGAGGGATTATTGTGGCAACTGCCGGAAGTGCATCGAAGCCTGTCCGACTGAAGCCATCGGTGAGGACAAGGTGGTGGATGGCAGCAAATGCATTTCTTATTTTACAATCGAGCTTAAGGACCTGCTGATCCCGGGTGAGCTGAAAGGAAAATTCGGGGACTGGATGTTCGGCTGCGATGTTTGTCAGGACGTATGCCCGTGGAACCGGTTCTCCACTCCCACCAAAGAAGAAGATTTTGCCCCGATCCCTTCCATACTGGATTTCGGCAGGGCCGAATGGGAAGCGCTGACAGAAGATAGCTTTAAGAAAATATTCCGCGAATCGGCCCTGAAGCGGGCCAAATTCGGAGGTATCCAGCGAAACCTTAAATTCATCGGGCCGCTAAAGTCCCCCGGCGCTGACCCGGGATCAGCGTAAATTTCAGACCGCCGTACAGGAGATGCTGTCCCCCGCCCGTGGAGCCATTGCTAAGACTGGTAAGACCGTATTGCAGCTGAGGCCCGAATTGTATACGGGTTGCCCCTCTGCTGAGGCCAATCATAAAGGCCGTAGAGGCGCTCACCTGTGTAGTCTGCGCCGAGCCGCCATTGGTCTTGTAATAGACCCCGGCGCTGCCATCATAGGACAATGCGCTGGCGCTCATCAGCCGCGATACCGACAATCCGCCTTCCCAGAAAATGGGCATCTTTCTCCCGCTGTTCAGCTGCCATTGCACCGATACGGGTAGCTCCAGAAAATAATACTGGTTGGTAAACCTGCTGCCGGTCCCTGCCGGATAATACGGATAAGAGACCGTTGAGGGAGACGGGACCACGGCGGTGCTATAGAAAAGAGAGGACGTGACGGGGGATGCATAGGGGGCGGTGATCTGCTTGCCGGTTTCCACGATGGTAGAATAATAATGGAGGTTGAGCCCAACGGAAAGCGATAGTTTCTTACCAACCGGCCTTTGAGCAAAGATCCCTGCCCAGAAGGAAAAATCCGGTTGTATACGGGAAGCGTATTTCTGCGCGGCTGCTGCTGCGGCAGCGGCCCTTGCCTGATCTCTTGCCGAAAGGAAATTGTAGGAGGTGCCAGACGGCGTGCTGCTCAGACTGTTAAGGGCTGGCTGGCTCAGATGCTGATGGATAGTGGACAGTCCTCCGCCTCCGGCAAAACCTGCCTGCCAGACAGAAGCCCGGTAAGGCGCTTTTGCGGCGGGGTGCAGTGCGGCAAGATGATCGGTGATCCATTTTGGGTATACGGGCCGGGCTTTGCCCAATGTGTTACCGCTGAGGCCGGCGCCTGTCTTTGCGATGTTCCCTGTGGCGGACCGGTGCAGGGAAGATTCGTTTTCCTGTCCCGGTGGCTCAGCGGATGCCGTCTGGTCGGCCGATGTCGTCTGGCTGGCGGAGGAGGGCGCCGGGGTAAGGAGGCCATTGGAAAGCGCCGGATGACTTTCAGGGGCCGGATTACCGGTGCGGGCTGAACGGTCAGTATGGATCGGGCTGTTGTTGCGGGCGGGGCCGGCCGGTATGCTGGAAACCTGATCGGGAGTAGTC
>DATHHO010000110.1:0-11615 GCA_035317125.1 Puia sp. | reverse complement strand
GTTACCTGGCCATCCATCCGGCTATAAGAAAGAGAGCTGTTGTAATAGGCAAGATGGGCTACAGGGATCTTAACGGAGATCAACTGGTCTTTATCGTATTTATCAGCATCCAATTGTGCCTCCAGTTGGGCACTGGCCCTGCTCTCCTTAAGGGAAATGATCAACCGGTATCCGCACCAGTTGAATAGCAGCATTCCCAGCAGTAGTATGGCAGCAAGTTGTTTCAATCGCGGACAATTTAATGAAATTTGGTTAAAAATTCATTAAATTTTGGCCCTGTCCCATCGTGCCTGTCTTGCAAATTTTCCTTCTAAATATTACATAATTCACACCTAAAACAGGGATTTCTTCCAAAATAGGCGGGAAATCACTGCATTATTCCTATCTTCCCTCATATGCTAAAATTCAAAGAGGATATCAAGACGCTGATATACCTCGTTCTTGCCACAGCCATTCTTTTTGTTCAGTGGAATACTGGATTTTTCTGGCCCGTATATATTTTATCCCTCTATTTTGCTATCACCGTTGCCGTTATCGCACACAATCACAACCATGTGCCGATGTGGAAGTCTTCAACCCTCAACGATGTGACGGACATCTGGATCACCCTGTTCTATGGCTTCCCCGCCTTCGCATGGACGCCCACCCACAATAAGAACCATCACAAATTCAATAACAAGGACGGGGACTATACCATCACCTACCGCATCAGCGAAAGGAACAATATCTTTACCCTCCTGAGCTACCCTTCCATCAGCAGCTATTTTCAGCAGAGCCCGGTGATGAATCACCTGAAGCACCTGTATAAGAATAAAAGGAATAAATTTTATCTCGCCATCTTACAGTATCTATGCCTCGGTCTTCTGATCGTGGGTACGCTGTTGCTGGACTGGCGCAAATCCCTGCTATATATCGTTATCCCCCAGCAAGTGGCCCTGTTCACCGTAATGATCTTTAATTATATCCAGCACGTCCACGCAGACGAGGAATCCCCGGTCAACCATTCCCGGAATTTCGTCAGCAAGTTTACCAATTTCATGATGTTTAATAACGGCTTCCACACGGTGCATCATAACAAGGCAAGTCTGCACTGGAGCAAGCTGCCAGAAGCGCATGCCCGGATAGCCCACACGATCGCCCCGCATCTTAACCAGCAGGTCATCCTGATATATCTGTTCAAGACCTATATCATCGCACCTTTCCGCACGACATATAAGACCACATCCATGCGGCTGTCGCGTAAGTCGGCGGAAATATCCCGGAAGTTTTCACCGGAACCCGTTCAGGAGCAATAATTTCTTAGATTCTGCGGGATACACCGCAATGAGATGAGACCGGACCAATTCCGGTGATACGCTCCCCTGTCCCGCTACCAGCAGAGTAAGGTTCTTCGAAGCCTTTACAGGCATATGGCAATTCACACAATTGGCGGTCATGGAAAATCCGGCGGGCGGCTGCAGGCGGCAGACATTGTGATTGCTTTCCGTATGGCACCCCATGCACTTGGTTGCATAAGCGACCAGATCCCCGCTCTCTTTTACATGCGTATTATGACAGGTGGAACAATTCATCGTCTCGCTCACCCTGAAACACTTGCTTGCGGTCAGTAACCCATATTGATTAGCATGTACGTCGAGCCGGGATGAGTCGATATGCGCTGTATTCCGGACAAAATAATGGGATAAGGTATCGCCGGGCAAAAAAGAAAAAGCATCCTTCATACTGGCCATGGTACCCGAATGACATAATGCACAGACGTCAAGGCCCTGAAGACGCTGAAGATTAGCAGGATTTACAATGAATTTACCATGTTTCTCCGATGGATGCTGCGTGTGGAACTCCACATGCCCGGCCCCGGGACCATGACATCTTTCGCAGCTCACACCATAGATGATCTGGCTGGGAATATATTCGGAGGTAAACACCTCTTTCGCATAAGTGCTGTGACATTCCATACATCTCACCTCGATGCTCCTGTCAAAGGAGATCTTAGCCGGCGAAAATCCCGGACTGTTCGCCCACGCATGACTGCTGGCGAAATAAGAGATAGGCAGTTGAAAAAGCTCACGGCCCCTCCAGTAAAGATAGGTCTGGCCTTTCTTACCCGAGCCCATGACCATATCGAATCGCTGCGATCTCTCCTTCTTACCCCTGATATATGCCGTCTGGAACAGTTCATCTCCTTCCTCCTCCATGACCACCTTCCTGTCCGCATCGAAGGCGAATACATTTTCTCCTTCCCTGAAACTGCCCTTGATATATTCTTTCGAGGCAAGGCCTGACGTAAGATAATGTGCGGTCCTCACAAAGGAATCGCAGATGGCCCGATGACAATTCCTGCAGGCTTCCGATCCCGCATACTGATGACCATTGGGATGCGTGATGGCCTCCTTCTTCTCTCCTGGATTGCTGATGCACCGGTTAAAAATGACGATACAGGTGACCATGCTGCATACGACCAGAAAAGCCCGCCTGTTGGTAAGGTATTGTTTCATTTAGTTCATTCGGGAAATTGAAAACAGATCATCCCTGTCGCCGAAAAAGAACTGGGCGCTCTTTCGCTGAGATAAGATCATCTGGTGCAGCTTATCCTCAAATTGCTCCAGTTCCGGCTTATCCTTTTTAAACTTCTTTCCTGTCTTCGACACCAGCAAGCGACTGCTGTTTACCATCCCAGGATCCGCCGGCTGCAAGCCGCTGATCCCCATCAGCCATTCATCCTGGTTCTGCGGCTTATATTTATAGAAAAACACAAACCCCCTGTTATTTTTAAGGCTCACCAACTTCTTGCCCACCAATACGATCGAATCGCTCTTTTCATAGGGCCTGCTGTCTGCCAGCAGCGATCTTGACATCGCCTCCTGGTTCCTGTACTTTACAGGGAACAGGTCTGGTTTGCCTGCCTTGTCAAGCAGGCTGAAAAGCTGGGCCCTGTACCGGTCATCGGCAGCGATGGCCGCAGCGATGCTATCCGGTACCGGTTTGTTATTCTTCACCATCAACACCAGGGCGGCAAGTCTTACCGGTAGGTCCTTGCTTTGCAAAAGCTGTTCAAACAGCCGCTGAATGGCCGGCCGGTCGTAAAAAGGCATCAACGCCGCCGCATGATCGATCAACCTGTTCCTCCCCACCCTGTTATTGCCGGGGACATATTCATTTTGCCAGGCCGTAGACAGGAGCAGGCGGCTCATATCCCCATCCGATTCTCCCTCTTCCTTTTCTGCTTCGGCCTTTTCATCCCTGCTCTGTTGTTTTCTCAGCAGCAGCTGGGCATCGAAAAGCAGGCTGGTATAATGATCTGAGTAATCTTCCTTACGTATCGCGCTGCTGTCTGTCAGCGAAAAGAGCAGGTTGTTCACCGGTGTCTTGAAATCTTCAATGGCAGCCAGCCGCAATATCTCCGGGAACATCATCCTGCCCAGGCTGCTGTCATCCCCGATATGACGGAACAACTCCCTCAATTCCGTTGCGTTATCGAATACCGGCGGCTTCTGGATCAGATAATCTTTTAATAAAGCATAAGAGCTTCTGGTCTTTATACGCGCAAGGGACAGAAGGACCGCATTCTGAATGGCGGAAGTGTCCGAAGACGCCTCATAGATCTGCCGCAGACCCGATACCATCGAATCAGGGTATGCGCAGCAACTGTCCGTGATGCGTCCTATAGCCTGGATCAACCTGGTCCTGGCCTCCATATACGTTTTGCTTTTGGGATCGAGCTGAGCAATGGCGCTGTTTATCTTTGCCATGTCCCCTCCTTCAAAAACAATATGCCCAAGCGCCTCATGCGCCAACTTTCTCGTCAGCGAATCCTTGCTGTGATAATCGTTAAAGAACCGGTCGGACTTGCTCCGGAACAAGGATATCCCATCCGAAGGGATATTCCCTTCGAAAGAAGAGAAAAAGTCCCTGACAAAACTGCTCTCCCCCTTCAACCCGTCTTCGAGAACAATGACCTTATAGCAGGTATTGGCCTTCACTTCAACGAGGCCTCTTATTCTCCGGCTACTGTTCGTATCCAGCAAACTGTACCCGTAGCCGCAGATGCTGTCGCCCTTTTTAAAATATTCCTTTCCCTGGAGTATGAATGTTTGTTTCAGGCTGGTCCATTTCATTTCATTTTCCCAGAACTTCAAACTGTCCTTCTGGTAAAAGAACCTGGGCAGGTCGGACACGGTCACCTCTATCCCTTCCCCCGTCGAGTCATTCTTGAAATAAGCATAGCGGGTACGGGTATTTGCAGTATACCTTTCTCCGGACCCCGGCCCGGACTCCATACGGGACATGCCCCGGACCAGAAATGCCAGGTCCTTATCGATCTGCGGGGTAGTAGGCGTACGGACCGAAAAATGCAGGGCAGTGTCGGTATAAAGAACGGATGGACCGTAGGAATAAGCGGTAAGGCGGAAGCTGTTAAAGAATTTGGAAAGATCGGCCTTATTATCCTTGCTTCTGGCCAGCAGCAAATAATAATCGGGGCCTTTGATAACGGCTTTCGCCTTCAGTACGCCTCCTGCCCTGATCCCGAACACCATATCGAGACAGGCACGCCCTTCGATGGTATTGAACTTCCGGGAGATCTCCTTTGACAGCATCGAAGACCCTTTCAGGCTTTCTTCCATCAGGCTCAGATCGAGCGTGTCCTCTTCCAGGAACCGGTAGTTATGAATATTCTTCCGGATGATCATATAGGCATCCCCTCCCGGTGCATCCGCTTCATATTCCCAGGTATCCAGACGGGAATTATAATCCCTTCCCGGGCTGACGACCGGAGCCTGTGGAAATGCTACGCTGAATCCTCTGGATGATGGGGCATAATCCTCCCACCGATCCGTGGGCTCTTTCAATTGTATAGAGCCGAAAAACTGATCGGCTTCCTTACCCGACACATAGCCTTCGCTACCGCTCATTTTAAAGATCAATACCTCAAAAGGAGTAACAAGGATGGTATATCGCTGCATATCTCCATGTCTGTTCTTATTCACGATATCGTAGCCGGCATAGCCATTGCGTACGATCCTGTTCTTCTGCAATATCTTTCCGGGGATATTATCGTACAGCAGACTATCGATCGTCTTCATCACCTGAGCCTCGCTCTTTCCGCTGATACCGCCATGGGTCTTTACCCTGGTAAGCATATAATAACTGCCATTCTCCATATCGGCATACTGCCAGCTCTCATTCAACTGCGACTCGTTCCGCATAAACCATTGCCCGGGCAGCATGCACCGGATGAACCCATCGGCTGAACTGGCCTGTTTCATCTCGACCGGCGTGCTCATCTTATCCAATTTTTCCCGCTGCACGGCATCCTGATCGGTCATCAACACAGGCCTCAGCATATACCCCTTCTTTCTCAATAATTCTATGACTCCTCTGCCACCCGGCAAGTGGGCAGCGCCCACCGCTACAAAAAGGGATTCCTTTTGGATGATCGAGTCGATGGACCGTGCCTGTATCTCGTTCCGCCGGTAAAGGAATTTCTCGTCGAAAGCCGCTGAAGAGGATGTTAACTTACTGAGCGAGTCCAGCAGACTGAGATCTCCCTGACGGTAGGCATTCTGGATCTTATTCTGAATGGAGAACATGTTCTCCCCGTCCGGATAACTCCTCCTGACCCTTTTTTCTTTGGCCGCATCCTCTGTAGCCTCGATCATCAATTGCTCGGATTCCAGATAGTTCTCGACCCCGGTAGCCTTTTTACCAAGCTTTCTCGCAGTCTGGTAAATATAGAGATCCAGATAAGTATTTTCCTCGAAGTCCGCCTGTTGCTGGTAGGTCCTGTACAGTAACCCATTTACCTGCATTGGCTCTTCTTTCAATGCCGTCTTGAGTTTTTCTTCGTAATCGGTCAGCCTGAAGGAATTTTCTTTCTGGAATTGGCGGGTATCCGCTCCATAGTAGGACTGCATTTCGGCGCCAGCCTGCTGCATCCTGAACATTTCCGGTTCCCATTGCTTCGGGTCCACCTCCAGCGACACCACATCACAACTGGCGATCGCATGATAAAATGAATCGCTCAGGTGAAAAACCATTTTACTGCTTACATGCATAGTGCCGAATAAGTAAGATGGCTTTGTCATACCGTTACCGGTAATTTCCCAGAGCAGGCTTGGATAGGTAGATTGATATTTTTGAGCTGATAAAAGAAGGACGGTCAGGATAAGAAAACAGCTCAAAGTCAGCTTTTTCATAATGTTTTGTTTCTGAGTTCCAATTTACCGATTATTTGCTACATCGGGTTTTGCGCTGCTGAGATTAACATTTTGCTCAGAACCGGATAATGGCGAATCCTCTGCGCTGATTTTTTTCATAGGGCACCGCCACTTCATCGGAGGATATCTGCCGGGATTGCTGGAAGAGCAGCGTGTTGGAGAACTGCCAGAAGATCACGCCCTCACCTGACATCAGGTTGCCCTGGTGATCGATGATAGTCGCGTTCCCATATTGAACGCCCTCTCTTATAAAACTGTTGTAAAGAAAGAAGAGCTTGTTTTTCACGGGCACTACCAGATAAGAAAGATCTGGCGCATTCAATTCGGTGACCTGCTCCTTGCTGATCAGGCCGCTCCAGCAACTATCCTTTCTATTGCCTGGAAAATAGAACAGGCTCAGATCGCCCCGTCCATGCGCTCCGCCCAAACCCCGTAGCTCGCTATACCGCGCATATCCGTCCTGCATAAGCGGGAACCTGACCCCCGTTCTCAACGTTGCCTCATCAAAAAAAAATGCCTCGGGGTCCCATGGATTGTCGGGCGCTTCCTCATCATGCCAGCCGGCAAAGCTCCTTCCGTATTCTTTAAGTAAGATAAACCCGTCACCTGGCACGGCAATAAAGTTCTCCTTTTCCAGGTTCTCGTTCCTCAGCTTACCCGGCAACAGCGTAGAGAACCGGTAAGAAGAATCAAAATCGAATTCTCGCCTTCCCATAGAATAATGGACCGTCCGGACATTTTTGTGTACATAATAATGCAACCGCGACAAGATGCCAGCGGATGCCTCTCCTTTTTCATTATCGATGGACAAGGCAACATCCTCCATAGCCGATGAGGTGGCCAGGCTGATCTTTTTAAAGGCATAACTGTTGTCCTCTCCACAGAAATGGAACAATAAAAAACTATGATCCTCTCTCGACGGCGCCGCCATCAGCCATTGTCCGTTATTGGCCAGCTTGACAGGGCTTTTTGAAAAATCATCGATAGGATAGCTCGTGGCATCATCCTGGAGTATCGGTTGGGTAAGTGAAGGATGTTCGTAGGTACGGTCGCTGAGCATCCTCCAATCCTGGTCGAACACAACGGCATGCATCCGCGGCGAGGAAGAAGGAATGGATTCAAAGCCAAGCAGAAGGATCTTCGTTTTGTCTTCCGAACGGACAAGCAGCCAACTGTCTGCCGGTTCGTTAAATGGAAAGCTTCCGATGATCCGGCTTTCATGAACTGCGTTGCCATTGGACTCATATCGCTCCAGCAGCAGGTCGGTCTTTTTATACCCCTGCAATAAAACCAGCTGGTCAAAAAATGTGCTGCCCGGGATCAGATATTGCTTGATCACGGTATCTGGATCTATTAGAGAAGGGGCCGTCGTAACGTAACGCATCCGGGCATCATAGATATCGAAGCTCTGCTCTTCATGGAGCCGCTGACCATCCTGCCCCCTGACCACTCTTCTTTTTTTTACCACCCGGGTCCAGTAATACTCCCCCACCTTACCAGCAACCTCCGTCTGAATAACCCACCGGTCATTCTGGACTGGGGAATATAACACCTGCTGAGCTACAAGGAAATGAACATCCAATACCAGCAGGACAACAAGACATATCTTTATCTCCCTCCGCATACCACTGAAGTTACGATTTTTAATAAAGAGCCCCTCCTGATGGAGGGGCTTTCTGCATGATCGGATTGGTTTATTGGTATCAGCTCTTATTGTCAGATCGGCTCTTTTTCTCAGATCTGCATTTATTGTTTGATCAGGTACCCGAAGACGCCATCCGTTTCCTTATGGGGTCCGGCCGTGAAATACAGCCTGTTAGGATCGACCGTGGTGGCCGTTGCCGGAGCAAATGACAAGGCCCACAGACCATCGATGATGATCGGACGGTTATGGGACCTCAGCTGGCCAAGGAATTGGCCATCCAGGGTGTAGGCATTGATATAGCCATTTCCAAAATTGCCGACCAGAATAGTAGGCTGTGTCTGGTCATTGTCCTTGCCTTTACCCCTGTTATCGTCGCCGCTGCCGTGACCACTGTTGCCATGACCGCTGTTATCATTATCATCATTCGGGTCCACATAAAAGTTCGCAGGGGCCTGCGTTATACCCCAGGGTGCATTCAGCGTACCTCTCGATGCAAATCTTTTCACCCAGGATCCGTCGGGATTAAAGACATCTACAAAGCCAAGTCCCTCACCCGCCTGATCCCTTCCGTCCGGGCCCACTTTGGCGTAGGCCACAAACAGCCAGCTGCCCACGCTCTGGATATTGAATGGCGAGTAGCCCGGTGGTAAGCCCGGATCTTTGAATGGCAGCGACACCGAAGTCCAGGTCGTATCCCATACGTCGATCTTCCCCGTCCTGAAATTGGCGGCATACAATAAATTCCTCGTCCCATTGGCCGCCAGTGTAAGTCCGGTGTAGGAAGAGGTAGCGGAATTGTTGCCCACCAGCAGCGCTCTGTTGCCCCCGCTGCCCGCAGTCCCATTCCAGCCGGATATGACTCCGTCTACTCCGACAAAGATGAAGGATGCCGCCTTGCCATTCGACAACAGGAAGCCCTTTGTATTGTTAAAGACAATGCCCGTAGGGTTACCACCGATCGTATCGCCTGGCGAGGGGATGGCTACTGCCGCCCTGACCGTGGCGCCGTCCTTATCATACACTTCGCTCAGATGTCCGGCCTGGGAATTTACCCAGGGCGTACCGCCAGGTGACCAGGCAAGACCCCATGCATTCATAAGCGTGCCATCGATATGGGGAGCCCCATACCCATTGTTATTGGCTACAAGATTTACTTGTTGGAAATCCCTGAGGTCCTTATTATCGATTATCCCTTTCCGGCATCCGATGGATAAGGCCAGGACCGGGATAAAAAATAAGGACAGGTTGCGGGGCCGGAGAAATGTTCTTGTTTTGGTGCGTTTTTTCATACCAGCAATTTTTAGAGTTAAGAAAATAGGTCTGCTATCCGTTCCTTAAGGGCAGGAACCGGCAATCGTCTACGCATGCTCAGGGGAGGTTAAATCAGCGCTTCCAGAAGGCAAAAAAAGAAAACGGGGGTTTATGATAAGGAGTTGCCTCCCCGGCCAGGACCGGTCACAAATCTCGTCAGGCCTGGACCACAGCCTGGTCCTGACCCCCCCGTCCCCTTCTAAACAGGAATGGAGGATATGGTAAATTTCGGTGGGACACGTTTCCGGGTGGCCTGCTCAAAGGCATAGGCCATTTTTATAAGCTCAGGCTCGGCCCAGGGGCCGGCCATAAAAGAAAATCCAATGGGAAGCCCCATTATGGCTCCCATGGGAACGGTGATATGCGGATAACCCGCCATGGCAGCAGGCGAAGAGAAGGAAAAGCCCGTGTCATAATCACCCCCGACAAGGTCGATGCAACAGGCGATCCCATTGGTCGTGCCCACTATGGCATCCAGACGCTGTTGTTTCATCAGATCGTCGATGATCTTGCGGACGCCGGTCGATTGCTTCAACGCCTTCAGATATTCCTTGCTGTCCGTTCCGGCTTTCGCATTGCTGCTTTCAAGGGTCTCCTGCATAAAATAAGGCATCGCCTTCGCCTGGTTCTGTCTGTTGAAAGCAATGACCTCGGCAAGAGAGCCGACCTTGGCGCCTGCCGCTGAAAGATACTTGTTGAGCCCCTCCTTAAATTCATATTGCAATACTGTGAATTCGGAAGGCCCAGCCTTGTTCACTAACTTCACGAGCTCAACTTCGATGACCTCCGCGCCTTGTTTTTTCAGTACGGCGATGGCCTCCTGATATAATCCTACCACCCCTTCATGCCCCTTGAGGAAAGATTTTTCAACACCGATCCTCTTTCCTTTCAGCCCATTGATATCCAGAAAGCTTGTATAATCCTTGTGCGACCTGTCCCTGCTTTCTCTGGTCACCGGATCCGCTTCATCTACCCCCGCCAGCGCTCCTAATAACAGGACCGCATCCTTCACCGTCCTTGCCATTGGCCCGGCCGTATCCTGCGTCTTCGATATCGGGATGATCCCGCTGCGGCTCAGCAAGCCCACCGTTGGCTTGATACCCACGATGCCATTGACGGATGAGGGAGATACAACGGACCCATCGGTCTCCGTACCTATGGCTACCGCGCAAAGATTGGCCGCAACCGCGGAGCCCGAGCCCGCGCTGGAGCCGGATGGGTTACGTTCAAGAATACAGGGATTCCTGGTTTGCCCTCCCCTGCTGCTCCAGCCACTGGTCGACCGGGTCGATCTGAAATTCGCCCATTCGCTGAGATTGGTCTTCCCGGGCAACACGGCCCCCGATTCTCTTAATCTTTTTATAATGAATGCATCTCTGGCCGCCTTATGCCCTTCCAACGCAAGCGAGCCCGCCGTGGTCATCATCTTATCTCCCGAATCGATATTGTCTTTGATAAGGACCGGAACGCCATGAAGCGCCCCCCTGATCTTTCCCGCTTTTCTCTCCTTGTCCAGTTCGTCGGCGATAGCCAGCGCGTCGGGGTTCAGCTCGATCACCGCATTCAGCTTATGCCCATTCTTATCGATGGCATCGATCCGTTTCAGGTACAGCTCCGTGATCGACCTCGAAGTATATTCTCCGCTCTGCATCTTTTTCTGGAGCTCATCGATCGTTATTTCATTCAGCGCGAACCCCTCTGCTCCTGCGGCATCCACCGCTCCACCCGCCCCATCCTTAACCGCCACACTGTCTGCGGGAACCACCGACGGATTGGAGGAAGAATGACAGGATGCTACCAACGAGGCGGAGGCAGCCAGCGAGGCGAGGCCGACACCGGTCAGCGAGCCTTTCTTAAGGAAATTTCTTCTGTTCATGGAGGAGGATGTTTTAGGGAAATCGCTTTCGAAAATAACTATTTAAAGGGTTAAAAGATGGATAGCCGGCTAAATTGATGCTAAAATTGTACTGGATTATCTTTTACTGTGCAATTCTTGACATCATCGCGAAAACTGTCATAAAAAAAGCTACATTATTGGCTGATATGTCCTATCAATCAAACAATTAAATATTCGAGATATGCAAGACAAACGCAGGGATTTTATCAAAAAAAGCGCCGCCCTGGCCGCCGCTGCCTGCATGGGTGGCATCAGTCCCGTCCTCGCCGGCAATCCTGTAAAAAAAACGGCCCCGGGTCTGAATACCGTCAATATGATAAAGGATGCGGGCATGCAGCTGAGCGAAGCCTATTTCGCGGGCATGCAGGAGCAGAAGATCGCATTGACCAGACAACTGGATGTCCTGGGCGCTGTCTCGGGAATAAATACACGCATGGTGGGGATGGATGACGCAAAACCATGGGAGCCAAAGGCCATCACCGCCGTAAAAGAAGCCTGGGAGAAAGTAGGGCTGAAATTAAACGTGATCGAAGGGCCTCCATCCCTG